>DATIGZ010000001.1:0-3793 GCA_035481255.1 Sphingomonas sp.
GCGACCAGCTCGACCACCGCGGCGTGGAGCTGGTTCTCGTCGCGCATCGGCGCGGTGCAGCCTTCGAGATACGAGACGTACGCACCCTTGTCGGCGACGATCAGCGTGCGCTCGAACTGGCCGGTATTCTCGGCGTTGATGCGGAAATAGGTGCTGAGCTCCATCGGGCAGCGCACGCCCTCGGGCACATAGACGAAGGTGCCGTCGGAGAAGACCGCGCAGTTGAGCGCGGCGAAATAATTGTCGTGCATCGGCACGACCTTGCCGAGCCACTTCTTCACGAGGTCCGGATATTCGCGGATCGCCTCGCTGATCGAGCGGAAGATGACCCCGGCTGCTTCGAGCTCGGCGCGGAAGGTGGTGGCGACGCTGACGCTGTCGAACACCGCGTCGACCGCGACTTTCCGGGAGCCTTCGACGCCCGCGAGAACCTTTTGCTCCTCGATCGGGATGCCGAGCTTCTCATAGACGCGCAGGATTTCGGGATCGACTTCGTCGAGCGAGCCGAGCTTGGGCTTGGCCTTGGGCTCGGCGTAATAATAGGCGTCCTGATAATCGATCGGCGGGATGTTGAGCTTGGCCCAGTCGGGCGGGGTCATGGTCAGCCAGTGGCGATAGGCCTTGAGCCGCCAGTCGAGCATCCACTCGGGCTCACCCTTCTTCGCCGAGATGAAGCGGACGGTGTCCTCGGACAGCCCCTTGGGGGCGAACTCCTGCTCGATATCCGAGCTGAAGCCCCATTCGTACTTCTTGTTGGCGGCGGCGAGCGCCTCGGCATTCTTGGTGGCCATCAGGCGGGTTCCGGGTGAGTCGAGAGGGTGGCGAGGGTGACGTTCGCGAGCGTCGAGCGGACCGCGCCGTTGACCGCGTTCCAGTGCGGCTTCACGCGGCAGCTTTCCTCGATGCAGCAATCATGGCGGCCCTTGTCGACGCAAGAGGTGAGGGTGATCGGACCTTCGATCGCCTCGACGATGTCGGCGAGGGTGATCGTCGCGGGCGGGCGAGCGAGGCGGAAGCCGCCGCCGGTGCCGCGCGCAGATTCGATGAGGCCCGCGGAGGAAAGGCGGCTTACCAGTTTCTGCACCGTGGGGAGGGGCAGGCCGGTCTCGTCGGCAAGCAGCGTCGCATTGAGCCGTCCGCTGACGCCGCAATGGCGCGCGGCGGCGGCGAGCATCACGACGGCGTAATCTGTCTGGGCCGAGAGCTTCATTCTTCCTTCGCAGTTGCGAACGGTTCTCAAATCGGAATGATTCGTTCCGATTGGGCAGATGGGGCCGATGGTGCGCTGCGTCAACCCGCGCTTTGCTGTCGATCGGGCAAGTTCAGGTGTCGCTGATCAGCGGATTGACCTGACCCTGAAGCGCGCTGCGCTTGGAGATGGTGAGCTGCGCGAGCAAACCGGGCTGCTCCTGAAGCTGGCGCGGCGTGCAGCCGGTGAATTGCTTCATTTCATGGATGAGGTGCGACTGGTCGTAGAATCCGCGATCGAGAAGCTCATCGAGGCTCGCCCCGCGCTCGGCGAACGCGACCGCGGCCTTGAGCGCGCGATATTTGCGCGCGAGCAGCTTGGGTGGCGCGCCGTAGAGCGCCTTGCACTTGCGTTCGACCTGACGGTGCGAAAGGCCGGTGGCGGCGGTCAGGGCATCGAGTTCGGGCGAGGCGCATCCGGCCAGCCATTGATCGACCAGCCGCACGAACGCCGTATCGGGCGAATCGGCGCGGGCGAGGCCGGTGATCAGCGCTTCGGCGACGGTCACCATCGCCTTCGTATCGGCTGCGCGCGCGAGCCGGGCCAGCGTATCATCGGTTGCCGGGCCAAACAGCTCGCGCGCGTCGAGCACGCAGTTGAGCATGGTGGACGCGTCGTTGCCGATCAGCGCCGCCCAGCCCGCCGGGGTGATTCCGCAGCCAAAGACATGGACGGGGCCGGCGACCTTGACCTGCATCGCGCCGCTGGTCGGTCCGATCACATGAACGGGGGGAGCGGCCTGAATGCCGCCGTCGGGCATGCGGTATTCCGCGGCACCTTCGGAAATGCGGAAGCGGAGTTGCGCGTGATCCGCGCGCTCAGTGTCCTCCAGCACAGGGACATCTGCCCGGAAGTGGTAGAACAGCGTGATCCACTCGGCAGTGCCCGCATCCGGCACCGCATATTCCAGTTGCACCGCCGTCATCGAACATCCCCAACTGCGGCGGGCGCAGGGTACGCTCGTTCCCTTCCGGGCGAAAGTGGCTAAAGAAGCGCGAAAATTACCCGGCGAGAGGTGACTCCCGCCGAGCTTAGTTCAAGAAGCCCCTGTTGAAGCTCCTCAGGTCGCACATGTCCTTTAGACTCGGGCAGTCGATTCGGTCTTGGAGAAATTCGACATTGCTACAAGGTTTTAGGATGCAAAACTTGACCAGCGGAACAGCTCGATGACGGCATATGGCCTGATCCGGCCGGCGCTGTTCGCGCTCGACGCCGAGCGTGCGCACCGGCTGACGATTCGCGCCTTGTCGATCGTCGGTGGCACGGGGAGCGTGCCGCGGGTGCGGCCGGTGACGATCGCTGGCCTGGAATTCCCCAACCCGGTCGGCCTTGCCGCCGGGATGGACAAGGACGGCGAGGCGGTGGCGGGGCTGTTCGGCCTTGGCTTCGGGTCGGTCGAGATCGGGTCGCTGACCCCGCGTCCGCAGGCGGGCAACCCCAAGCCGCGATTGTTCCGGCTGGCCGAGGACCGCGCCGTGGTGAACCGCATGGGCTTCAACAATGGCGGGATTGAAGCGGCGCTCGCGCGGGTGGCCGGGATCAGGCACGCGGGCGTGCTGGGCATCAATGTCGGCGCGAACAAGGACAGCGACGACCGGGTGGCGGACTATGCGCTGGGTGTCGGCAAGGCGGCGGCGCACGCGGACTATGTGACGATCAACGTGAGTTCCCCCAACACGCCGGGCCTGCGCGATCTGCAATCGCGGCCCGCGCTCGACGATCTGCTCGCCGCGTCGAGCGCGGCACGAGCGGTGGACGGGAAGCGAGTGCCATTGTTCCTGAAGGTGGCGCCGGATCTTGACACCAGGGGGCTGGACGACGCGGTGCGCGCGGCGATCGACAACGGGATTGACGCGCTGATTGTGGGCAACACGACGATCTCGCGCCCCGATATGCTGCGTTCGCCCCAGGCGGGCGAGACGGGCGGGCTGTCGGGTGCGCCGCTCAAGACGCTGGCGCGGGCCAAGCTCGCCGAGGCGCTGGCCTCGGGCGGCGGGCAGTTGCCGGTGATCGCCGTCGGCGGGATCGACTCTCCCGAGGAAGCGCTGGCGCGGCTCGAGGCAGGGGCGGCGCTGGTGCAGGTCTATTCGGCGCTGGTCTATGAAGGCCCGGGGCTGGTGCGGCGCATCCTGAAAGCCCTGTGAGTCCCTGGCGCCATTGCGCTTGGCCACAGGCGCGCTAGGCTCCCTCCAGATGGCCGGGCACGAACCCGCGCCGCAGGAGACAGGGACAAGGATGCGCAGGCTCGAACGGTTCGACAATCTGGTACAGATGTTCTTCACGCGGGCACGCGAGAAGGGCGATGCGCCGTTCCTGTGGGCCAAGACGGGCGGCAAATGGCAATCGACGAGCTGGGCCGAGGCGGCGCAGCAGGTTGCGTCGCTGGCGGCCGCGCTCAGGAAGCAGGGGCTGAAGCCCGGCGACCGCGTGATGCTGGTGAGCGAGAACCGCCCGGAATGGTGCATCAGCGATCTGGCGATCATGGCGGCGGGCGGCGTGACCGTGCCGACCTACACCACCAATACCGAGCGCGATCACCAGCAT
>DATIGZ010000002.1:0-2399 GCA_035481255.1 Sphingomonas sp.
ATCGCGACCTGCACGCAAATCCCGAGATCAGCCTGGCCGAGGTGAAGACCGCCGCCAAGCTAGCCGCCGAGGCGCGCAAGGCGGGGTTCACCGTTACCGAACAGGTCGGCGGCACCGGCGTCGTCGCGGTGCTGAAGAATGGCGATGGCCCGGTGGTGATGATCCGCGCCGACATGGACGGGCTTCCGGTGACCGAGGAAACCGGTCTGCCCTTCGCCTCCAAAATCCGCACCCGCACGCCCGAGGGTGTCGAGAGCGGCGTCATGCACGCCTGCGCGCACGACACCCACATGACCGCCTGGGTCGGCACGCTGCGCAACCTCGCGGCAATGAAGGACCAGTGGCGCGGCACATTGGTGATGATTGCGCAGCCCGCCGAGGAAAACAGCGCCGGCGCGCTCGCGATGCTCAAGGACGGGCTCTACACCCGCTTCCCCAAACCGACCCACGCCATCGCCTTCCACAACAGCGCCGCGCTCCCCGCCGGAACCATCGGCATCCGCAGCGGCCCGACCTTCGCCAGCGTCGATTCGGTCGATATCGTGGTGAAGGGCGTCGGCGGCCACGGAGCCTATCCCGCGACGACCAAGGACCCGATCGTCCTCGGCGCGCGGATCGTCTCGGCGCTCCAGACTTTGGTCGCGCGCGAGATCGACCCCCTCGATTCCGCCGTGGTCACGGTCGGCAGCTTTCAGGGCGGCACGCGCCATAACATCATTCCGGATCAGGCGCTGCTGCTGCTCACTGTCCGCGCCTATACCCCCGAGGTGCGCAAGCAATTGCTCGACGGCATCGCCCGCATCGCGAAGGGCGAAGCCGTCGCGGCGGGCGTTCCGGAGGATCGCATGCCGGTGGTGAACGTCCGCGAACCCTTCACCCCGCCCGCCGTCAGCAATCCGGCGTTCGCGGGTCAGCTCAAGACCTTGTTCACCGCGCGCTTCGGCGAAGGCCGCGTTCAGGACATCGCCCCGACCATGGCGGGAGAGGATTTCGGCCGCTACCCGATCGCCGATCCCTCAGTCCAAAGCGTGATCTACTGGGTCGGCGGCGTCCCGCAGGATGCCTGGGACAAGGCGCAGGCCAATGGCGGCGCGGGCCTCCCCTCGCTGCACAGCCCGAAGTGGGCGCCCGATGCGGAAAAGGTGGTCGGCACTGCGGCAGAGGCGATGACCGCCGCGGCGCTCGATGTGATGAAGCTATAAGTTCCTCGTCACCCCGGGCTTGACCCGGGGTGACGTATGATTCTTACTCCGCCTCAGCCTTCTTCTTCGCCAGCTCCGCCTCCTTCTCGGCATCATAGCCGGTCGATGGCGCCGCATGGTGCGAATGGATCGGCTGAGTCCCCGAAGGCGGGTCGGACGCGTCCATCGATTCGTCCAGCGCACGGTCGAGCCGCGCCTGTTTGCTCTCCGGGTTCTTTTCCAGCCGTTCCGCGATGCTCTCGTCGGTCCCGGCGTCGCCGCGCTTCTTGTCGTCCTGTTCGGTCATTGGTCAAACTCCCAAGGGGTCTGAGTCAAAAACGTCCGGCGCGGGGCGACGTTCCTTTCGCCCGGGAAACGAGAAAGGCCCGGCCATCGCTGGCCGGGCCTTCCCGATTGCTTCCTGCGGGACGCGGCGATCAGTCGCGCGCGGTGCCGAAGATGCTGAGGATGAACTGGAACATGTTGATGAAGTCCAGATACAGGCTCAGCGCGCTCATGATCACGACCTTGCCGACCATGTCGGTGCCCGCGACATAAGCGTACATGCTCTTGATCCGCTGCGTGTCGTACGCCGTCAGGCCCGCGAAGATCAGCACACCCGCGATGCTGATGATCAGCGCCATCATGCTCGACTGGGTGAAGATGTTGATGATCGACGCAACGATGATGCCGATCAGGCCGACGATCAGGAAGCTGCCAAAGCCCGACAGGTCACGCTTGGTGGTGTAGCCATAGAGGCTCAGGCCCACAAAGCCCGCCGCCGTCGCGAAGAACGCCTGCGCGACCGAGGTGCCGGTGTAGCGCAGCAGCAGCGTCGACATCGACAGGCCCATCAGGACCGCGAAGCTCCAGAACAGCACCTGCAGCGTGCCGGTCGACATCTTGTTCTGGCCAAAGCTCATCGCGAACACGATCGCCAGCGGCGACAGGATGATCAGCCAGGCGAGCGGCCCGCCATTGGCGAAGACCGAATACGCCGCCGAGGTTTCACCGCCCCAGGCGAACAGCAGCGCGACGATGCCGCTCAGCAGCACGCCCGATGCCATATAGTTGTAAACCGAAAGCATGTAGGACCGCAGCCCCGCATCATACGCGGCATCCCGCGTACCTGCGGCCGTCGCGTACGGCGCGGCGGTCGATTGGGGGTCAGACCAGTTAGCCATCTCAAACTCCTTTGCCCGGTGGTCTCTGAATATC
>DATIGZ010000003.1:0-2196 GCA_035481255.1 Sphingomonas sp.
GAGGCAGGTATCAGCGCCGGTGCCACCAGCGCTTTGGTTTCCAGTCGAGCCGCCGCATGAAATTGAGCAGCGCGCGGGCGAACACGGCTTCGACCTCGGCGACGGTAAGGCCATGCCGCTCCGCGATCTGCGCATAGCTCAGGTCTTCGAAGCGGATCGCGCAGAACACCGCGCGTTGCAGGCGGGGAAGTCTGCGGATCGCCCGCTCGATCTGTCGTAGCCGTTTGTGGGTGGGGTTGGTCATGGCGACCTCCAATGAAGGGGCTGGCGGCACAAGGCCGCCAGCCATGAAGGTCACGCCGCCTGACGCAGCGGCTGCGACTCGACCGGACGGCTGACGCGGTCCACGACATCCGCGATCTTCATCGCGCGGGTGACAGTCCCAACCCCACCGCGTTCGGTGTAACTGGCGGGCGGGAACGCCATCCAGCGCGGCACCCAGCCCTCGACCTTGGTTCGGCCATTCTCGCCGTTGAGGCAGTCGCCCACGATCCCGCGCTTGACCTTGCCGGTGGCGCTCTCGTTCTCGCTGGCGACGCGCTCGCCCGCGACATCGGTCAGCACATGCTGCAGCACCCCACGGTCGCGGATCAGGTCGAGCAATACGTCGTCGGCGGTCCAAACCTTGGCCATGTCGGTGCCGAGCATCGCGCCCAGCAGCTCGACCAGCGCACTGCCCGCCTCCAGCGTCTCGCCCATGACGATCGCCAGAATGTCGAGCACCGCCGGATCGGGAAGCTCGACCAGCCGCGCGAACAGCCCGGCGATGCCATGCTCACCATCATAGCCGCCGGTAACGGTCGGCGTCTCGGGGTCGAACCCGAGAAGCGCCAGCACCGCGCGCCGCTTCTCGTCGAACACGGCTTCCGACGCGCAGTTCTCGACGCTCTCGGCGATGGCATCGCTAGCGGCCCGCTGCGCCTCGATCCGCACGTTCCACAGCGGCGAACCGGCGATGGCATGCGCCCCCATCAAGCGCAGCGCGAGCGAGGGTTGGCCCGCCAAGTCCGCGCGAACCGCGGCATGCCGGTGCAGGTCGATATAGTTCTGGATCGGTGCGCTGATCTCGGGGCGGATTGGCTTGTCGACCGCCTCGCCCTTCTCCCGCTTGCGCGCTTCCTTGGTCGAGACATAGCCCTCATGGATCGCGACATCACCGCGCGACCCGACGGTGATGAACACCTTGCCGCCCTTGCGCTTGGCACAACGCTCATGCTGCCAGCACTGGAACGCCTCACCTGTCGGCAGCACGATGACCTCCGACCATCCAGCCTCGCGGTAACTCTCGACCTTGGCCTCCACGGCTGCGGTCTGCGCGGCCCAGAACGCGCCGCTGTCCGCGAAATAGCGCTCATCCCCGAACAGATCGGAGGCGATCTCGCCCTCGTAAGCCGCCACATCGAACAGCGCCGCGCTGACCGGGATCGACGCGCCACCGAACAGCCACGCCTTGAGACTGTAGCCGGTCGGACAATAGGCCTCGGGATCATTGAACAACCCCAGCCACTCGCGCTGCCGCGCCTTGGGGGCGAGGGTCAAATGCCGCACGGTCGCGGCTTCGATCTCACCCTTGCGATAGAGACCCCGGATGCGCGGGAGCAGATTGCCCAGCGCGAGCGTGCGCTTCACCTGCAACTCGGTGAGCCCGAAGGTGAGCGCGATGTCCTCGGGCGAGCGTCCTTCGCGCACCAGCCGGGTGAAGCTTTCCCACAGGGTCACCTCGTCCGGGTCGAGCCTCGCGACATTCTCGATCAGCGATGCTTCGAGCGCGGCCGCATCGTCCCCCGCCGCCATGATCGCGCACGGCAGGGGTTCGTTCTCGCCGCTCTCCGCCGCGACCTCCAGCGCCGCATAGTAGCGCCGCTTGCCCGCGACGATCTCGAACCGGTCTTCGTCCTGCGCTGGCCGCACGATCAGCGGCACGATCACACCCCGCGCGCGAATGGTCGGCAGGATATGCGACAGGTCCGCCTTGCCCTTGGCCCGCATGTTGGCAGCCGAGACGAACAGCTTAGCGGTATCGATATGCTTGAGTTCCATCTTCCTTACTCCTCAACCACCGCAACCGGCGCCGGAATGGCGGGTGGGCGGCAGGAGCGGACCGACGATCCCGCCGGCAGAGGCGGGCAGCACCCGTAGGGCCGAAACAGAGTGGAGGACCTGGGCGAAGCCCAGGTTGCGGCCCGCCGCGGCGGG
>DATIGZ010000004.1:0-9782 GCA_035481255.1 Sphingomonas sp.
CATGAACCCCGTCTACGCCGCGCTCGGCACCACCATTTTCGAAACCATGTCGGCACGGGCCCGCGCAAACGGCGCGATCAATTTAGGGCAGGGTTTTCCCGACGGTGAAGGCTGCGGGCCGGTGATCCGCGTTGCCGCCGCGGCACTCACCGCCCGTTCGAACCAGTACCCGCCGATGGCGGGTCTCCCCGAACTGCGGCAGGCGATCGCGGCGCATTATGCGCGCCATCAACAACTCGATCTCGCGCCGGAAGAAGTGATCGTCACGTCGGGTGCGACCGAGGCGATCGCCGCCTCCTTCGCCGCGCTGATCGTGCCGGGGGACGAAGTGATCCTGATCCAGCCGCTCTACGACGCCTATCTCCCGCTGGTGCAGC
This sequence comes from Sphingomonas sp., assembly GCA_035481255.1. Lineage (GTDB taxonomy): Bacteria > Pseudomonadota > Alphaproteobacteria > Sphingomonadales > Sphingomonadaceae > Sphingomonas. Next base: position 378 of record DATIGZ010000004.1, read on the forward strand.
GGGCGGGCGGGGTGGCGAAGCTGGCGCGGCTCGAACCGGGGACCTGGCGGCTGACCCGCGCCGCGCTGGAGGCGGCCGCAAGCCCCCGCACTCGGCTGATCGTGGTCAACAATCCCGTGAACCCCGCCGGCGCGATGCTCTCGCACGGCGAGCTGGCCGATCTCGCCGCCTTCTGCGTTGAGCGCGACCTGATCGCGGTGTGCGACGAGGTATGGGAGCATGTCGTCTATGACGGCGCGCGCCATATCCCGCTGATCGCTATGCCGGGGATGCGCGAGCGGACGGTGAAGATCGGGTCGGCGGGCAAGATCTTCGCGCTTACCGGCTGGAAAATCGGCTGGATGTGCGCCGCGCCGGCGATCGCCACGGTGCTGGCCCGCGCGCACCAGTTCATGACCTTCTCTACCGCGCCCAATTTGCAGTGGGCGGTGGCGGAGGGGCTTGAGACGCAGGATGCGTGGATCGCCGAATCGGTCGCGGGGTTCCAGCGGTCGCGCGACCGGCTGGCGGCGGGTCTGAACGCGGCTGGCTATCGCGTGCTGCCATCCGCGGCGACATGGTTCCTGTCGATCGACCTCGCCGCGTCGGGTATCGCGCTCGACGATAGCGCCTTTTGCGAGCGGCTGGTGGAGGAGGCTGGGATTGCGGCGATCCCGATCTCCGCATTCTATGCGCAGGCACCCGTGGCTCATCTGGTGCGGCTGTGCTTCGCCAAAGCCGACGACGTGCTCGATACCGCGATTGAACGCATGGATGCGGCGCGAACGGCGTTCGTGCGTTAGCAGACCCGTGGAGCGGCTGTGGTTCATCACCAACCCCAATTCGGGATCGGCGACGCGCGAGAAGTGCGAGGCGCTGGAGGCGGTGTTCGAGGAGCGCGGGCTGACGCTTGCCGGACGGACGGCATTTCCGGACGCGCCGATCCCGTCAGTCGATGACCTTCGGGGCATCGATACCGTCGTGCTGTTCGCGGGCGACGGCACGATCAACGCCGCGCTCTGCGCGCTTGCGGATTGGGACGGCGCCTTCCTGATCCTGCCCGGCGGGACGATGAACCTGCTCGCCAGGACATTGCATGGCGATACCGAACCCGCCGATATCATCCATGCCGCGCATGAAGGGGGACGACCGGTAGCGCTTCCCTATGTCGAGGCGGGGCCGCACCGCGCCTTCGTCGGTCTGATCCTCGGCCCCGCCGCGCATTGGGGACGAGCGCGCGAGGCTGCGCGCAAGGAACGGGTGGCGCGGGTGTTCAGTGCGATCCGCAGCGCGTGGCGCCGCACCTTCGGCGAGGGGATCCGTATCGCGGGCGTGCCGGGGATGCGCGGGCGCTATCAGGCGGTATTCGTCGCGCCGGCGGCCGATGCGCTTGAGGTCGCGGCGATCGACGCGCGTGACTGGGCATCGATCGCCGAGCTCGGCTGGAACTGGCTGACCGGTGACTGGATCGCCGCGCGTGCGGTCACCGATCGCCGCGCGCAGCGGCTTCGGCCGGTGTGCAAGCGGCCGGTACTCGCGCTGTTCGACGGCGAGCCGGTGACGCTGGAACCTGATATCGAGGTGACCGGGGGGATGACCCGCCCCGCATTTGTCGCGACGCGTGAGGACGCCGCATGATCCGCCTGTTCCATGCCAGCGACGTGCATTTCGGTGCCGAGGACCGCGCCGCGCTCGACTGGTTCGCCGGACGCGTCCGCGACGAGCGCCCCGATGCGGTGGTGGTGACCGGCGATCTCACCATGCGTGCGCGTTCGCACGAGTTCGCGGCGGCGGCGGAGTGGCTGGAGAGCCTCGGGCGACCGGTGACGGTCGAGGTCGGCAACCACGACCTGCCCTATTTCAACCCGTGGGCGCGGTTCGTGACGCCCTATCGCCGCTACCGCGCGCTTGAGGCGATGATCGAACGGCCGCTCGACCTGCCCGGCCTCACCATCGTTCCGCTCAAGACCACCGCGCGCTTCCAGTGGCGGCTCAACTGGTCGAAGGGCCATGTCAGCGCCCGTGCGCTGCAACAGGCGCTGGCGCTGGCCGAGACGGCCCCGCACGGCCACCGTATCCTTATCGCATGTCACCATCCGCTGATCGAGGCCGGGACGCGCAGCAGTTCGCGCACGCGCGGCGGGCCTGAAGCGCTCGCGGCGCTGGTCACGGCGGGCGCGGACGCGGTGCTGACCGGTCACGTCCACGATCCCTTCGACATCCGCCATCCGGTCGCCGACCGGGAGGTGCGGCTGATCGGCGCCGGGACGCTGTCGGAGCGCCTGCGCGACAGCCCGCCCTCGTTCAACGAAATCCGCATCGCCGCGGGGATCGAGACGATCGCGCGCCGTATGGGCGATGCGCCCGACACGCGCCTGTCGCCGCGCTGACCCGCAAGCAAAAAGGCCGCCCCCGAAGGGACGGCCTCTTCACAATGTCGGCAGATCAGAAGCGGAAGGTGATCGACCCGCGATAGGTCTGCACCGACAGGTCGGTACGTTCGATCGTGGTGTCGGCGGAGATCGACAGATCGACCGCACCGGCCTTGAACGTCAGGCCGCCACTGACCTCGGCCCAGTCCTTGTCCTGACCGTTGAGCGCGAACGAGAAGCCCCCGCTCGGCGCACCGACCAGATTGGCGAAGACCACGCCCGGCTGGTCGCTGAACTCATGGACATAGGTGCCGGTGACGAACGGCCGGACCCGCGACGACTTGCCGGCGCCGAAGGTGATGCCGGCGCGGCCCTGCCAGCTGTTGAACTCCTGACGCTGCAGGTCGAGCGCGACCGGACCGCCGCTCTCCACGGCGCTCCCGAAGCCGATATAGGTACCGCGCCCGGCGATCCGCGGCGTGATCTCGAACGCGTCTCCGCCCAGATTCTGGCTGATGCCAAGCTCGGTGCTGAGCACCAGCGCGGAGTCCGAGGCCCGGAGCGTGTACGGCGTGCCGAGGAAGTTGACGACGCGCCGGCTCTTCGCGTTGAGCGCACCCGCGGTGACATGACCGTCGAAGGTCAGGCCGCCGGCGGTGCTCGTCTTGGCGTAGATCGTGCCCTGGAAGGCCTGGTTCTGCACCGTCTGGCCCGCGAGCGAGGCGGTGCCGTCAAGGTCCGAATAGGACAGCGCGAAGCCGACAAAGCCGTTATCGCCCGCCGCGACTTCGATACCGCCGCCGACATACCAGCCGTTGAAGTCGTCGCGCCCGCCGATGCCGGTCATCGACCGGCCGTCACCGGTCAGATAGCCGCCCGAGACGAAGCCGCTCATATTGTCGGGCAGCGCGCCTTCCTGAAGCACCAGCGGCGCGGCCATGTCGTTGGCGACCGGCCTTGCGCCCATCACCGGCGACAGGCCGAGCGCGGCGACCTGGATCGGGCGGCCATAATGCGCGACGGTGCCGTCGAGGTTCGACGCGTCGAGGTTCTGGAGACGGTTGCGGATGAAGTTCGCGTTCGAATCCACTGCCGCGAAGCCCAGTGTCTGCACCGTCGACTCCGTCGCCGGGGCCAGTGCGCTCAGCGTCGCATTGACCGTCGCCGCATTCTGGAGATCGAGCGGACCGTAGAGCGTGTCGTAGTTCGCCGCACGGCTGCGGTTCCAGTCGAGGATCTGAGCATAGGTATAGGCGATGGTGTTCGACGGCGACACCACGTCGCGATAGTTGCCCGCGACGATGTTCAGCACCACCGAGTTGGCGGTGTAGCTGAGCGTCGGGCGCAGGATCGCGCTGAGCGAAGTCGGGGTGTTGAACGTGCCGGTGACGCCGCCCTGTGCGGTCAGGATCGTGTAGCTGTTGCCGCCGCGCAGATTTGCGGCGGAATAGGACAGCTGCAGCGTGCCGCCGACATTCGCCTGATTGCCGGCGCCGGCTACGACGATGCGGTCGGACGTGCCGTTCGCGCCCAGATCGACGAGGTAGCCCGAACCCGACGACAGGACGAGGCCGCCGTTGAAGGTCATCGTCCCCGGCGTGGTCAGCGTGCCCGGCGCGATGCTGCCCATCACGCTGGTGGTGAAGGGCGCGTTGACGGTGCCGTTACCGGTCAGCAGGCCCGACAGCAGCAGATAGTCGCCCGGCGAAGTGAGGGTGCCGTTGTTCAGGATCGTGCCGGTGTTCTGGCGGATCTCGATCAGGCTGGTGAGCGAGGCGCCGCTGGCGATGGTCAGCTGCGACGTCGCGCCCATGATCGAGAAACGGTCAACGGTGACCGCCGAGTTCAGCGTCACCACGCCCGTGTTACGCAGCGTGACGTCGTAGTAACGGCCCATCTGGCCCGTGGTCCGCACCCCGTCCACATTGTTGGGGACGAAGTTGGTCGCGCCCGGCAGGCCGTTGGCGATCGTCGGGGCGGGGCGCACCGTGTCCGAGTAGCCCGGATCGGCCTGCGCCAATTCAAGCCCCTGAGTCAGCCCGAAGCTGCCGGTGACGTCGGTGACCAGCGGTCCGTTGGAGTCGGTCGGGTTGTTGGGCACGTTGTCGCGCGGCAGGCCCGTGGCGATGTTCGTGCACAGGTTGGTGGCCGGGTTGGTCGACGTGCTCGGCGACTGGAAGCACATTTCGCCGAACTGCGGCGACGCGCCGGTCGGTCCGCCGCCCAGATTGGTCGGCAGACCATTCACCAGCTGACCGCCGGCGATGATCTGATAGGCCGGATCCAGCTCGGTGACCCAGGCGGCGCCGTCCTCCCAGTTGCGGTTGCCGGCGACCGCGGTGACGTAGCGGTAGGGGTTGTTGGCAACGACCCAGTCCCAATAGAGGAACAGCGGCTGGTAGAAGCTCTGGGTGCCGTAGCTGCCGCCCGGCTGGCCGGCGTAGAAGGTCGAGCCGCCCGAGAGCACGCCGATCACCACCGACTTGGAGAAGGTCTGGTCGAGGATCAGCGGACCGCCCGAATCGCCCGGACCGGTCGAGCCTTCGCGCGGCAGCGCGTTGTCGCGGAAGCCGTTGAAGTCACGCGGGTTCGCCGCCGCGGTGCCGCGCGCGGGATCGTCGAAGTCGAGGAAGTAGAGCACCTGCGGACGCGACGGCGTGCCGGGGGTGCCGAACAGGAACTCGTTGCGCGTGTTAAGCGAGGTCAGCGCGCCCAGCATGTTCTCGGCCGCGCGGCGACGGAAGTCGTTGCCGACCGCGCCGGTGGTGCCGGTGCCGTTGCGGCCATAGCCGGTGATCGTGACGTGATAGCCGGTGCCGGTCGCCGGGTTGATCGTGCCGGGGGTCGGCAGCGGCGAGAACAGCAGCGCCCAGGTCGGGATGTTGCGGGTCGGCGTGTCGAGCACCGCGGTCGCGACGTCGGCTTCGAGGAAGCACGAACCCGGTGCGGTGCATGAGGTCGGTGCGAGCGAGCGCGGATCGTAGAACACCTGGCTGATGTTATAGAGCGCCTGCGCCTGATTGGTCTGGAAGCGTCCTGCGCCGCCGGTGCCGCCAAGCAGCCAGCGGACGAGCTCATCGGTCTGGCCCGCGGCGTTGGCGCGGGTATTGGTCTCGAAACCGATCGAGGCGCCGACGCCGCCCGACGCCGCTCCGTAGGCGGTCGCCGCGCGCGAGTTGACGCAGTGCGCCGCGAAGATGATCGTGCGCGGGTTGATCAGCGTGCCGGTGCAAAGACCGATCGAGCCGCCGCCCGCGTCGGTGAACACCTGGCCCACGCCGGTGATGTTGACCGGATCGAACGCCTGCGCCGGCGTGAAGTTGTTGTTGATGACGATGTTCGGCGAATCGATCACCTCGTCCGGGTTCACGAAGCCCGATTGCTGGGTGACGTTGATGGTCGCGCCGGAATGCGGCGCCTCGACCAGATCGCCGATCTGAATCGTGCTGTGGGGGCTGTCGACGACGTCGCTCGGCTGGAGCAACTGCGCCTGCGCGACTCCCGGTGCGGTCAGCGCCAGGCCAAGCCCTGCAGCCGAAAGAAAAAGCGAAGCGCGGACGCGCCGCTGCGAACGAGCGAAGTTCATGATTACCCCCTGTGTTGACCCGGCCGGCCCAGACCGGGTTGAATTTGCGGAGGCTATGCCGATGCGAGGTGGCGTCAAGCCCCGGTTGTTACAATTGAGCCTATTTGCGCGGGAATAGATGCGCCGCGGCCACAGTTCGTAACCGATCCGGGTATCGGGTTGAGTTGCCGTTGAAAACCAAAGGGGCGAGCGGGGCTAGCGCAGCCAGCGCGTCATCGCGGGAAACGGGGCGCGGCCCAGAGTTTCCGCCTGGCGCGGCTCCGCGCTCATCCCGTAATATTGCAGCATCGGCACGCCGATCCCCGAGCCGTCGCGCGTATAGGATTCCAGATAGTTCTGTCCGCCGCCGTGATAGCCGCCGGCATGGAAGACGAGCGCCGGATCGATCCCCAGATCAATCGCGGCGGCATAGGACCATGCCATTGCCGCCAACTCTTCGCCGGGATCGGGCGACACTTCGGTTTGCGAGGCCCGCACCGCCGGGTCACTCACCGCGATATGCCCCGCCTCATGGAGCAGGTCGCCCGGCCATTCCAGCGTCTCGGGGTCGCAGATCAGCGTATCGCCGCGCACTGTGGCGCCGGGCAGCAGTGAGTCGGCGGGTACGGACTCCAGCGCCACGGGAATGCCGATCCCTTCAAGGAAGGTGACGATCCGGGCGACGAGAGGGTCGGTAATGCGCATCGCACGCTTCTAACCGGTTCGCAGGGCGCGCGTGCAACGAAAAAGGGCGGCCCGTTGCGGGGCCGCCCTTGTTCTGTTCGATCCGGAAGGGATCAGCGCTTCGAGAACTGGAAGCTGCGGCGGGCCTTGGCCTTACCGTACTTCTTACGCTCGACGGCGCGGCTGTCGCGGGTCAGGAACCCGGCGGCCTTGACCGGGGCGCGCAGCACCGGCTCATACTTGGTCAGCGCCTGGGCGATGCCGTGCTTGACCGCGCCGGCCTGGCCCGAAAGCCCGCCGCCCTTGACGGTGCAGATCACGTCATACTGGCCGTCACGCTCGGCGACGCCGAACGGCTGGTTGATGACGAGACGCAGCGTCGGACGCGCGAAATAGACTTCCTGATCGCGACCGTTGATCGTGATCTTGCCCGAGCCGGGCTTCAGCCACACGCGGGCGACGGCGTCCTTGCGGCGACCGGTCGCATAGGCGCGGCCATAGGCGTCGAGTTCCTGCTGGCGCAGCGGCGTGGTCGAAACAACCGGCTCACCGGCCAGATACGCATCGGCGCTGGTCGCCTCGGCGGCGCCCTCGGGCGCACCGGCGGCGATGTTGCCGAGATCGGAAAGGGACTGGCGATTGTCGGACATTATGCGCCCACCTTGTTCTTGCGGCTCATGCCGGCGATGTCGAGGACCTCGGGGTTCTGCGCCTCATGCGGATGCTCGGCGCCCTTGTAGATGCGCAGGTTGCGCATCTGCTGACGGCCCAGCGGACCGCGCGGGATCATGCGCTCGACGGCCTTTTCCAGCACGCGCTCGGGGAAGCGGCCTTCCAGCACCTTCTGTGCGGTCACTTCCTTGATGCCGCCGGCATAGCCGGTGTGCTTGTAATAGACCTTGTCGGCCAGCTTCTTGCCGGTGAACCGGACCTTGTCCGCGTTGATGACGATGACATTGTCACCGCAATCGACGTGCGGGGTGAAGCTGGTCTTGTGCTTACCGCGCAGCACGTTGGCGATCACCACCGCGGCGCGGCCGACGACCAGACCTTCGGCATCGACGATATGCCACTTCTTCTCCACCTCGGCCGGCTTCACCGACTTGGTGGTCTTCATCAGCGCCTTCATGGGGCCAGACCTCGTGTTAAAATGCATGACGCCGCCCATCACGGACGGCGCGAACGGCGGCCAAATGACGAAAGAGGGTGCGAAAGTCAAGAAAACCGCGGGTTTGTTGACGGGTATTATGATACCTGCTTCATTCGAGCCGGGTGAGTGTGGTTCGTTCGGACGCCATCGATCCGTCGGGAAGCCGGGTGCGAATCTCCTCCCGGCTTTCGGTCACCAATGCCGATTCCGGATCGATCCGCCTGAACGTTTCCAGTGACATGCGCCCCTGTGCGGTGCCATCCGGCCCGGCGGTTGCGACCGCGCCTTCCGCAGCGACGAGAACCTCCAGCCCTTCCGCCACGCGTCGTACGGTACGGATGCCATCGAGCTGGACGGTGCCATAAGGCGAGGTGGCGGGAAGCTGCACCGCGCGCGGCGGCGCCTCGCCCGCGGCGGCGATATCCGCTGCGATCAGTGGCTCGACCAGAGAGGCGAGCGTCGCGCGCTGGCGTTCGGGCGGCATCGGCGTCAGCACGGAGAGGATCGCGCGAATCCGGCCGGCGCGCTTGCGCTCGAGATCGCCGGTGCCCGCCGGAGCGAGCGCCGCGATGCCGTCCAGAAACGCTTTCCATACCGCCGCCTGATCCTCGATCGCGGTCACCCGGCCCGCGGTGTCGAGGTGCAGCGCCACGGTACGCCCCGCGATTCGCGCAAAGCCGGCGCGGAACATCGCCGCGGGATCATCGTAGCCCTCCGCTACGGGGGCGCCGGCTTCGATCGTCACCTCGGCACGATAGCCGGTACCGGCGCGGCGAAAGACGATGCGCCGGGCATTGGTAAAACGTCGGATGACGCCGGCGTCGGTGCGGGTCGTTTCGGTCGAGGCGCGCAACGGCCGGTCGAGCGGCGGGGCAAAGGTTGCGGCCTGTGCCGCAAGAAGGAATGCCGCGATCAACGCGTCGAATCGTCGACCCAGTCCGCGACCGCATCCCCCGCGGCAGCGGGCCAGATCTCGATCGCGGGCAGGTCATAGCTGTGCAGCGCCGCGATCCGGTCGGCCAGTTCACGGGCGAGCAACGGGGTGGTCTTGAACAATGCGCGATATTCGGCGGCGGTCTCGACCTTGCCCTGCCAGCGATAGATCGAGCTGCACGGCCCAAGCAGATTGACGCAGGCGGCGAGCTGCTCCCCGACCATGGCCCGTCCGATCTCCTCCGCCTCGGCGGCGGTGGCGAAGGTCACATGGACGAGTGCGATGTCGCTCAACGCCGCCTCCCGATCGAATGAGCGCCCCATGCCGCGGCCGCCACGACCAGCGCGCCGACCACCTGGTGGGTTGCCGCCACATGGATGTTCACGCCGGTCCATACGGTTGCGATGCCGAGCAGGATCTGGGTGCCAAAGGTGCAATGGATCGCGACCGACGCCTTGCGGTCGCCCGCCCCCTTGGCGCGCCGCGCCAGCACGATCAGCGCAGCGACGGTGACCCACGCCCACCAGCGGTGGAACCAGTGGATCATCGCCGGATCGTTGAGCATGGCGTCGAGGAACGGCCGCACCGCCAGCACTTCGGACGGGAAGAACTTGCCGTTCATCAGCGGCCATTCGTTGCTGACGAGGCCGGCATTGAGACCCGCGACGAAGGCGCCATAGACCAGCTGGACGAACAGGATCAGCCCGGTCCACACCGCCAC
>DATIGZ010000005.1:0-4400 GCA_035481255.1 Sphingomonas sp.
TTCATGGACCAGCAACCGGTCGGCAGCCGCCATCTTGCCGATGCTGTGCCCCAGCTGGGAAATTTCGGCCTCGAACTCGTCGACCTGACGTTCGGCCTGCTCAAGCTTGGCGAACATATGATCGGCGAAGCTGGCAAAGCCATCCGCCCCGGCCGCCGTCACCTTGATATTGTGGCCGCAGATATGAAGGAAGGACAGCGTCCGGCGGATCTGCTTGAGATGCTGGAACAGTTCGGCGCTGGACGCCTGAATCATATCCAGTCCCTGCTGGCGCCGGCTTTGCTCCTTCGGCAGGCCGGTCAGGCGGTCCGCGGTCAGGCGCATCGTTTCGATCGCCGTCGTGGCGGCCTGACGGTTCATAGCGTTGGTCACGCCTTCAAGCGAGGAAACCAGCCGTTCGACGATGTCATAGGCGCTCGCCAATGCCGTGCCCGCGCTGACGAAGCGCGCGTCGAGGCTGGCCGCCAACGCCGCCAGGTTCGTGCCGATGTCAGCAAGCGACGATGTGTCGCCGTGCAACGCCTGTACCGCCGCCGAATAACGCAAGAGTATCTCCTGTCTGGCTGTCCGTTCGAGCCCAAATGTTCTGCCGGTTGATGCGCCCGCCCGGCGGGTCAGCGCGCTCCCGACGCCGTTCGCGCTTCGCCCCGACCGACATGGAAGCGGCCAGCCTGCGCGGCGAGCCGCGAGGCATCGTCATGCAGCGACCGGGCGGAAACGCTGGCCCGCTCGATCATCGACGCATTCTGCTGGGTCGCCTGATCCATCGTGCCGACGACGGTGTTGATCTCCGAAATCGCGCCGGATTGAGCCGCATTGTCGTCCGACATCTGGGCGATGAGCGCATGGACGCGCTCGAACTTCGTCGCGACGCCGTTCAACGCGCCGTCGACCCGGCTTACGGCACCGACGGCGACGGCGATCTCGGACTGGGTGGCGGACAACCCCTCCCGCGCCTTGCGCGCTTCCTCCTCCGCGCGCATCGCCAGCGCACGCACAAGATCCGCGACCACGGCGAAACCGCGGCCTGCTTCACCCGCGCGACCGGCCTCGACCGCGGCATTCATCGCCAGTACGCGGGTCTGGAAGGCGATCTTGTCCACCCCCTCGATCACCGTGTCGATGCCGCGCGCGCTTTCATGGACCATGTGCATGGTCTGGACGGCATCGCTCGCGCCATCCTTACCCTGCTCCATCGCGACCAGTGCCTCGTCCGCGATGGTCAGCGTTTCGCGCGCGCCAGAAGCGGTCGTCTTGACCCGCGCCTCGATCTGGCCGAGCGCGGCGGCGGTCTGTTCGAGCGCCGCGGCATTGCTTTCCATCCGGCGCGCCAAATTCTCGGACGCGGCAGCGATATCGTGCGAGCCGCCCTGAATGGCGCCCGATGCCTGAACCACCGATCCGATCGTCGCGCGAAGATTGGCCAGCGTCGTGTTGTACGAGCGTTCGAGCGAGGCGAAGGCCGAAGGCAAGTCGGCGATATCCTCGGCAAGATCGCCGTCGGCCAGTCGTGCCAATGCGGCGTCCAGTTTCGCGATCGCCCGGTTTCGTTCGGCCGCCGCTTCGTCGAAATAGACGGAGATGGACAATTCCATGTCCAGCAGCGCCGCCTTGGTGAGCACGGCAATCATCTCCCCCCTGCCCGCGCCCAGGCCGAGCAGCCGTTTCCATGGCGGAGCCGCGCGATCGACCGCCCGGACGATCTCCTCCAGCACCAGGCTGTACGCGCCGATATACCAGCGCGGCTCGAGGCCGATCCGGGCATGGACCGCGCCGATCCGCCTTACGCTGTCATAATAGTCCGCGTCGAAGCGGCCATCGACGAGGCGCATCCAATGCCCGATCTGCGCCGAGCGCGCGGACGCCACATGCGCGTCGTCGCGAAAGAAGCGGGCGGTTTCCGGGGTCGCCCGGGCACGGACATAGAAACGATCGAGGGCGGCCCCGATACAACGCTGAAGGATCGGGCGCGATGCCCGCAACACGTCACGCTGCCGTTCGTCCAGCGCGGAAAAACGGAGCCGCGCCTCAATGTCCGTGACACTCATTCTCGTCCTCATTGCGATCACACACGCCGGCTCAGACCGAAGGCGGCATGCTGTTATGATAGGACGGGAACGGCCCCTCCCGTCGCGCGGCGCCGTTTATCTTCATGCGCGAGCAGACCGGCACGCGCGGCGGCACGCCGAACGTGCGGTTCTTCGCACATGAATAAGGGAAAGCCCTTAGTTGGAAGGTCATACAACATACCGCAATCGACACGGGGGTCGGGGGACGGTCTCTATTATCTGCGAACCGCGCCCTGCGGGGTCGGTATGATCGAGAGCGTGTATGTTCAGTGGTCCGGAAACTGCCGTCGTCACAGCCGATGCACAGGGCAAGGAATTCGAGTTCAGACTAAAATTGCGGGTCGAATGCCCCACCGCCCTGTGGCACGCTGCAGCGCGGCGTTGCGGCAGCAGCATCGACCCGTCGATCGATGACATCACCGATCTGATCGGCCCCCCGGAAGATCCGTCGATCGCCGATTGCCTGATGGCGCTGGCCCTTCCCGACCGGCTCGCGGGCTGCACCATGATGTACGCGTTTCTCGATCCCGAAGGCGACGCGATCCTGTGACGGCGCTCCGCGGGAGCTGATCCGGGATCCGGACCAGCCCCGTTCGATCAGCTGGAGGCCGAAACCGCGACCAGCCCGTAAAGCGGCATGCGGATGCCGTTGACGCCAAGCATGATCTCGCCCCCGGTGCTGACCACGTCGGTCACCCTGGCCACCGAATTGATCGTGGCGCCCAGCTTGTCGCCGCTCGCCGTCGTCGCGCTGAGCGCCAGCGTATAGGCCCCGTCCGGCGCGCGCGTGCCGTCGCTCTTGGTGCCGTCCCATTCGAAGCGGCCCTGAGTCTGCGGATCGAGCGTCACGGTGTTCACGACCTTGCCCGACGCATCGGTGATCGTCGCCGTGATCGCGGCGGGTGTCCCGTTCACATAATAGGTCCATTTCGCCGGATCGCTGCCAAGACCAGCGACGGCGGAATCGAAGCGAGCCTCTCGTCCGATAAAGCTCGATGCCTGCGACATTTGCTGAGCGCCCAGCTGCGAGAGAATGTCCTTGAGCGCGCCGGTCTGCTGGATCGATTGCTCGACCTGCGAATATTGCACCAGCTGCTGGGTATATTCGGACGTATCCATTGGATCGAGCGGGTCCTGATGCTGCATCTGGGTCGTCAGCAGCTTCAGGAACATCTGATAGTCGGACGAAAGCCCCGCCAGCGGTGTGGCGGAATTATTGGTACCAGTCGTCGAGTTGATCGTCGTCATCGTGCCTGTTCCTTATGCCATAAGGTCGACCTGACCGCTGGATCGCAGCGGCCGGTAATGCGGTTCGGCCAGTTCGGCGGCGCCATCGCCCGCCGCGCCGTGCGACCCGCCAGTCTGGGCGTGCTGCCCGCGTTGTCCGCTCTGGCTGCCGCCCTGCCCCTGATCGCCGGACCGGGCGTCGAAGCGCAGCGACTGCGCGTCCGAACGGATGCCCGCATCGGCCAGCGCGCGATTGAGCTCGCCGCTTTCCCGCCGCAGCATTTCGAGCGCGCCCGGACTGTCGGCGGACATCACCGCGCGCAGGACACCATCCCCGTCGAAGGACAGACGGACATTGATGCGCCCCATGTCGCGCGGGTCGAGCCGGATCAGCAGATCTTCCCGGTCCCCCTTGGCCGCCCGGGCGATTTCGACTCCGATATCCACGCCGATGCGCCCGGGTTGAGCCTGAACGACAGGCGCGTGCGTGGTGGCTTGCGCGGCCTGCGGATACACGGCGGCGGACGGGCGGCTCGTAACCGGCGCCATCGTCTGGGTCAGCAGCGGGGACGGCAGCCCGCCATCGGGCTGATCAGCGGTTGCCGGGACATCGGCGGCGGCGGCAGCACTCTGCGTCGCGGGTCGCGCCACGTCGCTCGCCGGCGCTTCCTTGCCGCCGGACACAGGGCCGTTCGACGCGGGTGGCGCCTGCTTCGCCGCCTTGAGCCGCTTGGTCTCCGGAATGGCTTCGGGCGCATCTGCATCCGGTTGCGCGGACGCCGCAAGGGCGGGCCGGGTCGCCGGAGGGATCGAGCTAACCAGGGGAATCGGCGATTGCGGCGTGGCCGCGACCGGCTGTGCCACGATCTCGACCTCATCCGTTTCCGCTCCCGCTTCATCGACGGGATCTTTCTGGAGCGGCGGGGCATCGTCCGGCGGCGAGACCGCCGCGGCGGAGGGCCGAAGCGACGCGGGCGGCGCAGCCTGTCCGGCCGAAGGCTGGACCGGTGGTTCGGAAGGCGGGGTTTCCGCCTCGGCCACGGGCGGGGTCGCGGGCGCGGGCGGTTGGTCCGGAAGCGGCGCGGCGGGCTCGCCCTCGACCCC
>DATIGZ010000006.1:0-4630 GCA_035481255.1 Sphingomonas sp.
GCCGACGGCGGGCGCGCGGCGGTAGGACGGAATAACGAATGGCTTTTTCCCGCTTTTTCAAATTCATGTCTCACGACATGGCCATCGACCTCGGCACTGCGAACACCGTTGTTTACCTCCGCGGACGCGGTGTCGTCCTCAATGAGCCGTCGGTGGTGGCGGTCGAGACGCTGAACGGCGTCAAGCGGGTCAAGGCAGTCGGCGACGACGCCAAGCTGATGATGGGCAAAACCCCGGGCTCGATCGAGGCGATTCGCCCGCTTCGCGACGGCGTGATCGCCGACATCGATGTCGCCGAGCAGATGATCAAGCACTTCATCCAGAAGGTCCATGGCCAGCGTCGCTTCATGCGCTGGCCGCAGATCGTGATCTGCGTGCCGTCCGGTTCTACTTCAGTCGAAAGGCGCGCGATCCGCGATGCCGCGTCGAACGCCGGCGCCAGCCAGGTCTGGCTGATCGAGGAGCCGATGGCCGCCGCGATCGGCGCCGACATGCCCGTCACCGAGCCGATCGGCTCGATGGTCGTCGACATCGGCGGCGGCACCACCGAGGTTGCCGTGCTTTCGCTGCGCGGCCTCGCCTACACCACCTCGGTCCGTGTCGGCGGCGACAAGATGGACGAAGCGATCGTTAGCTACGTTCGCCGCAACCACAATTTGCTGATCGGCGAAAGCACCGCTGAGCGGATCAAGCAGGAAGTCGGCGTCGCCAAGCCGCCAGCGGACGGCATCGGCAAGACGATCCACATCAAGGGCCGCGATCTCGTCAACGGCGTGCCCAAGGAAATCCAGATCAATCAGGGCCAGATCGCCGAAGCGCTGAGCGAGCCGGTCGGCACGATCGTCGAGGGCGTTCGCATCGCGCTCGAGAACACCGCGCCCGAACTGGCGGCGGATATCGTCGATCAGGGCATCGTCCTCACCGGCGGCGGCGCGCTGCTCGAAGGGATCGACGAAGTGCTGCGTGATGAGACCGGCCTGCCCGTCACCGTCGCGGAAGACCCGCTCACCTGCGTCGCGCTCGGCACCGGGCGAGCGCTGGAGGATCCGGTGTTCCGCGGCGTGCTCCTCGCAGTCTGATAAGGGCAAGGGGAGATGGCGCCGCCACGTAACCGGCGCCCCGGATTTTCGCGGCGGGCGCAATACGGCCTTTTCATCAGCTATGTCCTCGCGGGCGGCGGTGCGCTGGTCGGCGTGGTCCTGCTGCTGCTCTCCACCTTTCACCCGCCCGCCTTCGCCGCGGTGCGGGGAACTTTCTCCGAGCTGGTGACGCCGCTCGCCTCCGGTCTCGACTGGACGCGGCGCGGCATCACCGGAATCCCCTCCGGGATCGGCAGCTATTTCGGTGTGCGCAGCGAGAATATGGCGCTGCGCGCCGAGGTGGAGGCGAACCGCAAACTGGTGCAGGACGCGCGCATCGCCGCCTATGACAATAGGCGGCTTCGCGCGCTGCTCAAGCTGCGCGATCGCGTCGCCGAACCCGTGGTCGTCGCGCGCCTCGTCTATTCGACCGGTTCCAGCACGCGCCGCTTCGCGACGCTCAATGCCGGGTCCTGGCAGGGCGTGCGAGCCGGGCAACCGGTGCGCAGCGCCGACGGGCTGATCGGCCGCGTGGTCGAGGTCAGCCCCAATACCGCCCGCGTGCTGCTGATCCTCGATCCCGAGAGCATTGTTCCCGTGCGCCGCGTGCGCGACGGCCTGCCCGCGATCGCGGCGGGGCGCGGGGACGGACTGATCGAGATCCGCTCGGCTGGCGCGGCGCAGGTGCTGTTCGAACCGGGCGACGGGTTCGTCACTTCGGGCACCGGCGGTATCTTCCCGCCCAATATCGCCGTGGCGCGGGTGCGCGCCCGCGCGCGCGACACCGCTGAAGGCGTGGTCTTCGCAAGCCCCGACACGCTCGACTATGCGGTCGTCCAGCAAAGCTATTTCCCCGAAGCCGGCGCGGTTCGCGCGCCCGAGGCCGCGCCGCGGTGAGCGGATCTCCCTATGCCGGTCTGGGCAAGGCCGACACCTCGACCCGCGCTCGCTGGCTCGCCCCCGTCACGATCGTCGTTGGGTCGCTGATGGTGCTAGTGCCATTCAAGGCGTCGTTTCCCATCCTTCCGCCACTCGGGCTGATGATGCTGCTCGCATGGCGCCTGCATCGCCCCGACCTGCTCAAACCATGGGCGGCGGTGCTGCTGGGGTTCGTGGACGATTTGATCAGCGGGCAGCCGATGGGCAGTTCGATGGTGTTCTGGACGGTGTCGTTCATCGCGATCGATGTGCTAGACACACGGATCGTGTGGCGGGATTTCCTTCAGGACTGGCTGCTGGCTGCGGGCGCGATCGGGTTTTGCCTGATCGGCGGCCGGCTGGTTGCGGCTCCGCTCGGCGCGCATGTCGATACCGTGCTGCTGATTCAGGTGCTGATCTCGATCGCGCTGTTCCCGGTCCTCTCGCGTCTCGTGGCGCGGCTTGACGGCAAGCGGAGGAGTTTGTGAACGGCCCCGTCCGCCTGATCAGCGAGGCGCAGCAGACTTACAGCTTCTCCCGCCGCGCGGTGTTTCTGGGCGCCGCCCAGATAACCGGCGGGCTGATCCTCGCCGCGCGCATGACCTGGCTATCGGTCTATGAGAATGACAAGTACAAGCTGTTGGCGGAGAGCAACCGCGTCAATCTGACGCTGATTCCGCCCCGTCGTGGCTGGATCGTGGACCGGCGCGGCGTGCCGATCGCCAACAACCGCACCGATTTCCGCGTCGATATCATCCCCGACCGGATGGAGAAGGACAGTCGCGACCGCGTGCTTGGCCAGCTGCGCGACCTGCTGGCGCTGACCGCCGAGGATCTCGCGCGGATCGAGGAGGATCTAAAGGGCGCCGCCGGGTTCCAGCCAGTTCAGGTCGCAGAGAATCTCGACTGGGAACGGTTCGCCGCCGTCAGCGTGCGCCTGCCCGAACTACCCGGCGTCGCCCCCACGCGCGGTTTTGCGCGCAACTATCCGGCGGGCGCCGCGGTCGGCCATCTCGTCGGCTATGTCGGCGCGGCGACCGCGGAGCAGTTCAAGGAGAGCAAGGACCCTCTGCTCGTCACCCCCGGCTTCAAGCTCGGCAAGGACGGACTGGAGAAGGTGCTCGAGGGCGAATTGCGCGGCAAGGCCGGCGCCAAGCGCGTCGAGGTCACCGCGCGCGGCAAGCTGGTGCGTGAGCTTGCCACGCGCCCCGACGAGCCGGGCAAGACCGTGCGGCTCACGATCGACGCCGGGCTTCAGGAATATACCGCGCGGCGCCTCGGCAACGAATCCGGGTCGGTCACCGTGTTCGACGTCACCAATGGCGACATCCTCGCCATGGTGTCGATGCCGGCCTACGATCCCAACGCCTTTTCGGACGGGATCAGCCGGACCGAGTGGAAGATGCTGTCGGAGGACGACCATCTGCCGCTGATGAACAAGACGCTTCAGGGTCTGTATCCTCCCGGATCGACCTTCAAGCCCGCGACCGCGCTGGCAATCCTCGGCGCGGGGATCGACCCTAAGCGGGTGGTCTACTGCAATGGCGGCTACCAGCTCGGCAATCGCCGCTTCGGCTGCCTCGGCCGTCACGGTCCGATGACGATGCACACCGCCATCGCGCGCAGCTGCAACACCTATTTCTACACCCTCGGGCGCGAAATCGGCATAGAAGCTATCGCATCCGCTGCCCGCAAGCTGGGGTTCGGCGCGGAGTTCGACCTCCCTCTGCCTTCGCAGCGCTATGGCACCATTCCCGACAGTGCGTGGAAGCTGCGCCGCTTCAAGCAGGAATGGACGCAGGCGGACACGCTCAACGCAGCGATCGGTCAGGGCTATGTGCTCGTCAGTCCGTTCCAGCTGGCGCTCTCCGCGGCCCGGGTGGCGTCGGGGCGCGAGTTGATCCCTTCACTGCTCGCCGCCAAGCGGGGCGCACCGCGCCATCTCGACTTTCCGGAGGAGCATCTCACCATCGTCCGCGCGGGGATGGATGAGGTGGTGAACGGCCATGGCACCGCCGGCGCGTCGAAGCTGCGGCTCGAAGGCATCCGCATGGGCGGCAAGACCGGCACCGCTCAGGTCCGCCGAATCATGGACCGCAATCGCGGTCAGGGTGGTGAGTGGAAGTATCGCGACCACGGCCTGTTCGTCTGCTTCGCTCCCGTCGACAACCCCCGCTACGCGGCTTCGGTGGTGATCGAACACGGGATGGGTGGCGCTCGTGCCGCGGCTCCGGTGGCGAAGGACGTGCTCACCTATCTGTTCGACCGGCAGCAGGCGATGGACACGCTCGCCCGGTTCGAAACCGAATGGGGCGGCGATATCCGCGCGCGCATGGCCGCGAAGGACAAAGCCTACCGCGCCGCGCAGGGTCTGCCCGCCGCCGCGCCGACGCCCGGCGCGACGCCCACTCCTACACCTACGCCATCTCCCACCGCTTCGCCGACTCCGCGTGCGACACCAATCCCTGCCTCACGGCCAAGCGCGTCACCCACCTCACCGCCCTCCCCAACCGCCTCGCCACAGGTTCCCAACGAATGAGCCGCCCCGGTTTCGTCCCCGCCCCGCTCGCGCAGCTTCCATGGCTGGTAATCCTGCTCGTCTGCGCGATTGGCGGGTTCGGGGTGCTCGTGCT
>DATIGZ010000007.1:0-10358 GCA_035481255.1 Sphingomonas sp.
CCGCCGATCGCATGGACCGTCCCCTCGACCGCGCCCCATTCATTCCGGCAGTGCGACCCGATATGCGGGATCGTCACCTCGGTTCCGGCGGGCATGCCCTTGACCGCCTTGCTCAGCTTGAGGGTGAGTTCCTCCTCCCCCGCCTCAACCACAACGCCCTCGATCGCAACGAGCGGCGCGGGGACCTCTCCGGCGATTCCGGCAAACAGGAACTGGCGGGTTGGTCCTTGAACGCAAGCCCGTGCCGGCCCCGGGAGCGCGATGCCCAACGCGAGCGCGAAGGCCCAGACTTCAGGGCGAAGAGCCAAACCACCGGGATTGAAGAAGCGCGCCCCGCTCATCGACGCACCTCGGGCCGCTCAATGCCGCGCGACCATTCTTCCTTGGGAGTACGATATTGGCGCTCGCGGTACTGGATGGTGTCGATCGCGACGCCGCCGCCACTCGACCGGTCAAGATAGCCGACAACATAGCCCTCATCCGGTCCAAGCCCGCTGCATGAGGTCCAGATGTCACTGCGCAGACGCACAGTCTTTCCTGACAGACCTCCGCCGGCGAGAACCCGTGCAGGCAGACCGTCCCGCATACGCTTCCAGTCGAAGAAGCGCCCGTCCTTGATCAGCCGTACCCTGAGCAGCACCGCTTCCTTCGGAAGTCCGGAAGGCGGATGATCGAGCACGACATAGCTGTGGCTGAACGACCCGCGACACGCCTGAGCCGGTATCGCGGGGATGCACGCCGCGAGCGTGACGAGCATCAATGCTCCCCGCCTCACTTCGCCGCCTTCCGCAACGCCAGCCGCACCAGCGCATCGAGGCTGGCGCCCGGTCCAAGCTCGTCCATCGCGGCGTTGACCGCGGTACTCGCCTCGGCGGGCTTGAAGCCGAGGTTGAGCAGGGCCGATACCGCGTCGTTGGCCGCGCCGCTGGCCGGGACCGCCGCCCCTGCCCCGCCGCCGCCGAGCGCGATGCCACCGGCCTTGTCCTTGAGTTCGTTGACGATGCGCTGGGCGAGCTTCGGGCCGACACCGTTGGCGCGCGCGATCATCGCGGCGTCGGCGCGGGCGACGGCGGTCTGCACCTCGGCGGGCGACAGGATCGAGAGGATGGCGAGCGCGACCTTGGCCCCCACCCCCTGCACGCTGGTGAGCAGGCGAAACCAGTTGCGCTCGTCGGCGGACGCGAAGCCCATCAGGCGGATCGAATCCTCGCTCACCAGCATTTCGGTGTGCACGGTGACGAACTCGCCGAGTGCGCCCAGCGCCGCGAGCGTCTTTGCCGAGGCGCCGACGAGATAGCCGACGCCATTCACGTCGATCACCGCATGGTCGATGCCGGTGGCGGCGAGATGGCCGTTCAAATGCGCGATCATGCCGGTATCCTGATACCGCAAATTGACAAGATTGACGAAAACCAAGGGTTGCCACCCGCGCACCGACCCCGTGGCGTCAATCGCAAGTGCGTGGGGATCGGTTCACTGGTCACATCCGGGACATAACCGGAACGGCGGCGAGGAGGGAAGCGAAAAGGGGCCGCGCCGGCTCGCGACCCGGAATGACGCCTATCGCAGGCGCGACAATGCCCGCGCGCTCGCGAGATGATGCGCGTGGCAGATCGCGACGGCGAGCGCGTCGGCGGCGTCGGCGCCCGCGATCTTCACCCCGGGCAGCAGCCGCGCGACCATCGCATGGACCTGCGCCTTCTCCGCGGTGCCGGTGCCGACCACCGCCTTCTTGACGAGGCGCGGGGCATATTCGCCGACATCGAGTCCCGCGCGCGCCGCGGCGGCGATCGCCACGCCGCGGGCATGCGCCAGCTTGAGCGTCGATTGCGGGTTGGAGTTGACGAACACCTCCTCGACCGCCGCGCCTTGCGGCGCGTGATCGGCGATCAATGCGGCGAGCATCGCGTCGAGATGCGCAAGACGGCGCGGCAGCGGCGCCTGCGCATCGGTCTTGAGCTGGCCATTGGCGAGGTGGCTGAGGCGATTGCCCTCAGCGCGGATCAGCCCCCAGCCGGTGGTGCCGAGGCCGGGATCGAGACCGAGCAGGATCATCAGAACCACGCTTCGAACTGGGAATCGTCTTCCTCGGGCGCGTCGCGGGCAAGGCCTTCCCAGTCGTCCGCGGGCCACGCCGCGCGCTTGCAACGCATCGTGACGAGGTCAGTCTTGCCTTCGCTCACATGGATGCCCGACCAGGTCGCACCCGGACTTTGCGTATATTGTCCGGCGACGCCCCAGAAGACGACATAGCTGTGGTCGCCGCGCGTGAAGCGCAGGTGCCGCTGCGATCCCCCGCCCCCGCCGACGATGAAGCCGCGGCGGACGTTGCTCCACTCGGTGTTACTGGCGATATCGATCGCCGGGCGGCCCGCCGGGCCGTAGCGATAATGGAGCCTGCCGCCAGTCGCGCAGATGCTGCCCACCGACTTGCCGAAGCCGCAGCTGTAGACGGTCCTTTCGCCCGCGCGGCACTGGCTGGCGGGCGCGGGTGAAGGCGCCGCAATCACCGGAGCCATTGCGGGCGCGGCCAGCGTCAGCGACAGGCCTGCAAGCAGGAGCGCGCGCGCGGCCATCTCAGAGCCTCAGGCCGAAGCGCGGCCCGATCGCCGTCATGCCGAGATAGAGCGCGAAGGTCAGCGCGCAGCCCGCGACGAGCGCGATCCAGAAATTGACGCCACTGCGCAGCAGCGCCGGGATGAGCAGGAACATCGGCAGCGAGGGCAGAACGTACCAGAAGGTCGCCTCGGCATGATGCGCCATGTTCTCGGCATCCGGCCGCCCGTTCCACAGCAGTATCATGCCGAGGATCGAGACGAGCGGCAGCGAGGCGACGAGGGCGGCAAGCGCGGGCTGGCGCTTGCCGATCTCAGCGATCGCCACGATCAGCGCGCCCGAGAGCAGCGCCTTGGCGATCAGTGTCCACATTATCCGAGCTTTTCCATCACCGCATCGGAGACTTCGTAATTGCCCCAGACGGTCTGGACGTCGTCATCGTCGTCGAGCGCGTCGATCAGCTTGAACAGGGTCGCGGCGTCGCTTTCGTCGACCTCGACCATGGTCTGCGGGCGCCAGGCGAGCTTCGCGCCCTCGGCCTCGCCCAGCACCGGCTCGAGTGCTTTGGCGACTTCGTGCAGGTCGGCGTTGGAGGTCCAGATCTCGTGGCCGTCCTCGCTCGACGTTACGTCCTCGGCCCCGGCTTCCAGCGCGGCTTCGAACACCTTCTCGGCGTCGCCCGCGCTGGCGGGATAGTTGATCAGGCCGACGCGGTCGAAGGCATGGCTGACCGAACCCGACGCACCGAGATTGCCGCCATTCTTGGACACCGCCGTGCGGACGTTGGTCGCGGTACGATTGCGGTTGTCAGACAGCGCCTCGATGATGAGGCTGACACCGCCGGGGCCGAAGCCCTCGTAGCGGATTTCCTCGTAATTCTCGGCGTCGCCCTTGCTCGCCTTGTCGATCGCCCGCTGGATATTGTCCTTGGGCATCGACTGCGCCTTGGCGGCGTTGACCGCGGCGCGCAGGCGCGGGTTCATGTCTGGATCGGGGATGCCCATCTTGGCCGCGACGGTGATTTCGCGGCTGAGCTTGGAGAACATGCCCGAGCGCTTCTTATCCTGCGCGCCCTTGCGGTGCATGATGTTCTTGAATTTGGAATGGCCTGCCATGGATCGTCTCTGCGAAAATGTGTGGCGGCGTCTCTAAGCGAGAGGCGGGTTTGCGCGCAAGCGGTACCCGGCGCCGTGCCGGGAGTCAGCTTTCCGCAGCCGAGGCGAAAGAGCCCGAAGGGCATTGCGTTCGGCACCGTGGTTCTCGGCACAAGGCCGGGATGACGACCGGCACAAGGCCGGGATGACGGGTGTAAATTACGCCCCGCTCACCGTGACCGCGGTGCCGGAAGCCGACACCATCAGCATCGATCCGCCCTTGCCGATCACCTCATAATCGAAGTCGATCCCGATCACGCCGTTGGCGCCAAGCGCCAGCGCCTCGTCCTTGAGCTCTTCGAGCGCGGTCTTGCGCGCTTCCTTGAGCGGGCGCTCATAGCTGCCCGAGCGGCCGCCGACGATGTCGCGGATGCCCGCGAACAGGTCGCGGAAGATGTTGGCGCCGATGATCACTTCGGCCGTCACGATGCCGTGATAGCGGGTGACGGCGTGGCCATCGACGGTGCTGGTGGTGGTGAGAATCATAAGCGCGATTCCTTTGCTTGTGCCGGCTTCGCCGACGCGGCACCGGCCCGTTCCCCACCCGGCCACGCATATCCTACTGCCGTTGGGTGGCCGGGTGGGGAACGGGCCGGTGCCGCAACCCGGTTCAGCGATCGCTGAACCGAACAAGCATTAACCCATGCCCAGCGCGGCGCGATAGGTTTCGAGAAGCGCGTCCTGCTCGTCGAGCTGATGCTTCTCCATCTTGCGCAGGCGCACGATGGTACGGATCGTCTTGGCGTCGAACCCGGTCGACTTGTCTTCGGCATAGACATCCTTGATGTCGTCGCTGATGCCCTTTTTCTCTTCTTCCAGCCGCTCGATCCGCTCGATCAGAAGGCGCAGCTGCTCGGCCGAAATCGAGTCGCTCATGTCCCGCTCCAAATAAGGTGCCAAATAAGGTGAACGGGGGCGTTTAGCGGCTGGGGCAAGGCGTGCAAGGGGGCGTGCGGCGGAACGCTGTGGATAGGCCCGAATGCCCGCGAGCCGCCCATTACCTGTGACGTAATTGGATTGATTCGCGGCCCCTGCGAACTTGCAGTCACCGCGGCGAGGGATGCCGCACGAACCGCAAGGAGAACTGCAATGATCCGCTTTCCGCTCACCATCCGCCAGGCGCTGACCGTCGATTTCGTCGGCACCGGCGCCACCGCCCTCCTCGCCATCGCGGCGGCGGGCCTGACCGCCGGCCTCACCGAGCTGCCCGAGCCGCTGATCCGCGGCGCGGGGCTGGCGCTGATCCCCTTTCTCGCGCTGGTTCTGGCGATGGCGGTCAAACCGGCGCGCGGCGGCGTCATCGCGGTGATCGCGATCAACATCGCCTGGGTAATCGCGAGCTTCGTCACCATGGCGCTGTTCGTCAGCCCCAACGCGTTCGGCTACACCTTCATCACGGTACAGGCGCTGGCGGTGGCCCTGTTCGCGGAGCTCCAGATCCTGGCGCTCCGGAACGAGGGCAAGGCTGACCGCGCCTACGCGTGATGCGCAGCCCTACCGCTCTCGCCCGGCCGCCCTCAAGGCGGCCGGGTGAAGCTGCGTCAGGGCTTGCGCGGCTTCCGGCGCACCATCGGCTCGCTCGGCATGTACTTGTCCGACAGCGCCTCCGCCTCGGCCGGGGCGACGCCTTCGCGGGTCAGCGCCTCGACCAGCGCGCGTTCGGGCGCGACCTTGACGTCGGGAGCGACACCCGTCCCCTCCCAGCCGTCACCGCCCGGAAAATAGCTGCGGCCGAACGGGATGAAGGCGGAATAGCCGCCGCCAAGCGGCAACGTGCCGCCATAATGGCCCGCTCCCGCGGTGGTCTCGCCGATCAGGGTGGCGCGCTTCGTTCCCTTGAACGAGGACGCGAGATGCTCTGCCGCCGACCCGGTGCGGGGCGAGGTGAGATAGTAGATCTTCGTCTTTGCCCAGGGCGATCGCGGGCTGGACGGCGTGACCCGGTGTTCGTTGCGATACAGCTCCGCCGGGGCATCGACCTTGACCAGCGAGCGGAAAGGCAACGGGCCGTTCGCTTCGGCGACCGAGGCGCGGGTGTCCATCACCATCACCGACTGCGCCTTGTCGAAAATGCGCGGGAACAGGATATCCATTTCCTCCAGCCCGCCGCCACGATGCGTGCGCGCGTCGATGATCAGCGCCTTCGCGCCGGCATGACCGTCGAGAAAGGCGGCGAAGGCCTTGAGCGTTTTAGGCTGGCCGTAGAATCCGTTGAAGCGGACGAAGGCGATGCCCGGCGCGATCCAGCCCGCTTTCTCCATCGGCGGCGGCGGAAGCGGCACATTGCCGACCTGCTGCTGAGTCGAGGGCTGGCCGACACGCTGCGGCTGCGGACCGCCGCGGGCGTGCATGGCGAGATGGCCGTCGGGGGCGACCGCCTGAAGATCCGCCGTCACCGCCTGAGCGAGGGCATAGGCGTCGGCAGCGCCGTCATAGCCCCCCGCGGCAAGCTTGGTGCGCAGCGCCGCGGCGTAGCGTTTGGCGGTATCCGGGAAGACGAAATTCTTTTCGATCTCGTCGGCGAGCTTGGCTACCGCCTTCTTCCCCTCGACCGCATCATAAGCCGGAGCCTCGGCGCCCGCGGGCGCGGTGGCCTGGGCCATCGCGAGCGGCGCCATCGCCGCCAGCGTCGCGGCCATCAGAACCTGCTTTCGCATCAACTGTATCTCCATCGTTCAAACACATGGAGTGTTATAGTTGACTAACACGCCTTTTGCAGGCGATCTGGAAGCGCTATGCGACGAAAATCGGCGCAAAGGAGGGTTGGCGCGGCGAAGATGGGCAAGCTCGACGCATTCGACATCCAGTTGCTCAATCTGCTTCAGGCGGATGCGTTGGCGACCGCGGAAGCGCTCGCACGGGTCGTCCCCTTGTCGGCGTCGGCGGTGACGCGGCGCGTGCGGCGGCTGCGTGCCGACGGATGGATCACAGCGGACATGGCGGTGGTCTCGGCGAAGCTGAGCGACCGGCGGCTGCGCGCGCTGGTGAGCGTCCAGGTCCACGAACATGCCGAGGAACGCGGCATCGCCGCACTGCGAGCGAAGCTGGCGGCGGTACCGGAGGTCCAGATGATCCTCGACGTGGCGGGCGCCGACGACCTCGCGGTGCTGATCAGCGCGCGCGACATGACCGATTATAATGAGCTGGCCGAACGGCTCTTTCAGAACGACCCGGCGGTACGGCGATACGAGACCAGCTTCGTCAAACGGGTGCACAAGCAGAGCGCGGCGATTCCGCTGCGCGCGGGAGACGGCGACTAGCGACAACAGCAGGGGAGGAAAGGATGACCAGGGCGAATTGGCTGACCTTGCCGCGACTTTCGGGCGGGGCGGATCTGGCGTTGCTGGCGACGCGGCTGGTGGTCGGCGGATTTCTGATCTTCGGGGTGTGGGACAATATCGTCAGCGCCGAACGCATGGCCGAGTTCGAGAAATTTCTGACCATCAAGGGATTCGCCATGCCGGGCCTGATGGCCCCGCTGTCGGTCTATGCGCAGTTTCTGGTCGGGGTCGCGTTCATCGCCGGATTCGCGATTCGCTGGGCCGGCCTGATCTGCGCGTTCAACTTCATCGTCGCCCTGGTGATGGTCGATGCGGCGCTGGGCATCCGCCCGGCCTTTCCGGCGGCGGCTTTGGTGGTGATCGGCCTGCTGTTCGCGACGATCGGCGCGGGGCGGATCTCGCTGGATTCGATGCTGTTTCGGGGGTCGCCATCCTGAAGAGGATGGCGCGAGTGACGGGGCTCGAACCCGCGACCTCCGGCGTGACAGGCCGGCGCTCTAACCAACTGAGCTACACCCGCTTAAGTCCTGCGCCGAAGCGCCTTCCCTTGCGAGAGCGCGGCAACTAGACGGGGGGTTCGGGGCTGTCAACAGCCCTTTCGAGATTGTTTTGCGCGACCGGCGATAACGGGCTTCCGCCGGCGACCAGCGTGCCGTGTTCGAACAGGAAACCGGCGATGTCGGGCTTGCCCGCGGCGTTGAGCACGGTCTGGATGATGATCAGCAACGGCACCGCCAGCAGCGCGCCCGGCGTGCCCCACACCCAGCCCCAGAAGCTCAATGAGATCAGGATCATGATCGGATTGATCGTCAGCCGCCGTCCGACGATCAGCGGGGTGACGACATTCGCCTCGACCAGGTGAAAGGCGATCATGATCCCCGCGGGCAGCAGCGCGGTCCACACGTCCTGATAGGTCATGAGGCCACCGAGCGCGAGCAGCATCGCCGCGAAGATCGGTCCCAGATAGGGGATGTAGTTGAGCAGCGTGACGATGCCGCCCCACATCAGCGGGCTGGGCATCCCGATCAGCCACAGCGCCCCGGCCACCAGAAGGCCCAGCGACACGTTGATCGCGGTGATCGTGCCCAAATAGGCCGAGGTGTCGTCGACCACGTCCTGAATCACCCGCGCGGTCGCCATCGCGCCGCCAAAGCTGGTGCGGCTGGTGATCGCCCGGCGCCGCAGCCGCGTCCAGCCGGAGAGGAAGAAGAAGATCACGAGGATCGCGAAGAACATTTCGATGAACGCGGTCGGCGCGGCGGTGGTGACGAATTCGAACAGCGAGCGCGGCGGCTCCGCGGCGGTGGCGCGCGTCGGACGAATCGGACGCTGGGCGAACTCCTCGATCGTCTTGTTCACGAAGGATTCGAGGTTGGCGTAGAAATCGATCAGCGGCTTCACGTTCGACTGGATGTTGTCGATCCGCTCGGGGATCGCGCTGAGCCAGCCCCATGCCGGGACGACGATCGAAACGATCGCGGCGTTGGCCGCGGTGAGAAACAGCAGCACGCAGATCAGCGAGGCGAGCGGCGCGGGCACACGGTGCCGCTCGAGCCACTCCAGCACCGGCACCAGCGCGACGGCGATGACCAGCGCGGCGGTGAGCGGCATGAAGAAGGCCGAACCCGCCTGAAGCGCGAAGGGCAAGGCGAGGAACAGTCCCGCGCCGATCATCAGCGTGAGCGCGGCGAGCAGCCGGTCGCGGCGATTCTCCGCCTCGGTGTCATGCGCGGGGGCGACGACCGGCTGGAGCGGCGGCGCGGGATGCGACACCGCGCCGGTTTCCGCCTCCTCGTCCCTGCCCGCCTGCTCGACCAAGTTTCGCCCGCCTTTCAACGGCTTTCTAGCGTGATTTGCGCGGCTTGTAATCCCGACGTTCTTGTTTTGGTACCGCACCGGCCCGCTCCCCCACCCGGCCACCCAGCGCCAGTATCCTGTGGTGGCCGGATTGGGGAGCGGGCCGGTGCGGCTTCCGCGTCAGCGGAAAATAGCTACCATGCCCGCCATGGGAGAGAAACTGCTGGTCATCGACGAGGGGACGACCTCGACCCGTGCGATCCTGTTCGCGCCGGACGGAACGCCGCTCGCAAGCGAATCCGCCGAACTCACGCAGCATTATCCTGCGGCGGGACTGGTCGAGCATGACGCCGCCGAAATCTGGGACAAGACGCTGCGCTGCGCCGCCGCGATGGTCGAGAAGGCGGGCGGCACGGATCAAATCGCGGCGATCGGCATCACCAACCAGCGTGAGACGATCGTCTTCTGGGACAAGACCACCGGCGAGCCGCTGGCGCCCGCGATCGTATGGCAGGACCGGCGCAGCGCCGCGCTCTGCCGCGACCTCAAGGACGCCGGCGAGGAACCCGGGGTGCAGGCCCGCACCGGCCTGCTGCTCGACCCCTATTTCAGCGGCACCAAGATCGCCTGGGCGATGGCCAACTGGCCGCAGCTGCGCGAGGCGGGAGAGCGGCTGGCGATCGGCACGGTCGAAAGCTGGCTGGTGTGGAAGCTGACCGCCAGTGAAAACCGGGGCGGCCTGCACATCACCGACGCGACCAACGCGTCGCGCACGCTCCTCATGGGCCTTGGCAGCGGCGGTTGGAGCGACGGGCTGATCGACCTGTTCGGCGCGCCCCGCGCGGCCCTGCCGGAGATCGTCGATTGCGCGGGACGGTTCGGCGAGACGACGCTGTTCGGCGGACCCATCCCGATCTGCGGCATGGCGGGCGACCAGCAGGCCGCGACGATCGGGCAGGCATGCCTGTCACCCGGCGACACCAAGGCGACCTATGGCACCGGCGCCTTCGTGCTGACCAATGCCGGGGAGCGTCAGCCCGCGTCGAAGCACCGGCTGCTCTCGACCGTATTGTGGCAGCTCGACGGCAGGCGCACCTATGCGATCGAAGGATCGGTGTTCGTCGCGGGCAGCGTGGTGAAGTGGCTGCGCGATTCGCTGGGACTGATCGAAAGCGCGGGTGAGACCGAGGCGCTGGCGCGATCGGTCGCGGACAATGGCGGCGTCTATTTCGTCCCCGCGCTCACCGGCCTGGGGGCGCCATATTGGGAGCCGGAAGCGCGCGGGGCGATCAGCGGCCTCAGCCTCGCCAGCACCAAGGCGCATGTCGTGCGCGCCGCGCTGGAGGCGATGGCGCACCAGAGCAACGACCTGAAGGCGGCGTTCGCGGCGGACGGCCATGACTGGTCAAGCCTGCGGATCGACGGCGGGATGGTCGCGAACGACTGGATCGCGCAGGATCTGGCCGATGTGCTCGACCTGACCGTCGAACGGCCCGGCTTCACCGAGACCACCGCGCTGGGGGCGGCGATGCTCGCCGGCGTGGGCTGCGGGATGTTCTCCGGGCTGGAT
>DATIGZ010000008.1:0-1855 GCA_035481255.1 Sphingomonas sp.
GACACTTCCGACACGCGGCCCGCGCCCTTGGTCACCACGATCATGTTGATGATGATCAGGATCGCGAAGACGAACAGGCCGACGACATAGTCGCCGCCGATCATGAACGTCCCGAACGCCTCGATCACATGCCCCGCCGCCGCCTCGCCCTCATGCCCATGGCCCAGCACGACGCGGGTCGAGGCGACGTTGAGGCCGAGGCGGAACAAGGTCGCGAACAGCAGCACCGTGGGAAAGGCGGAGAAGTCGAGCGGCTTTTGCGCGTTCAGCGCGACCATCAGCACCGCAAGGCTGATGATGATGTTCATGATGAAGAACGTGTCGAGCAGGAAGGTCGGAACCGGCACCACCATCATCGCGACGAGCACGAGGATGGCGATCGGCAGCGCGAAACTGCGCAGTGCGGGGACGATGCCCCCCTGAAGGGTCGCTGCGTTCATTGCGGATCAGGCTCCCAGCCGGGCGAGCATCAGATAGGCGAGCTTGGCGGTCTCCGGCGTCGGGCGCAGCGGATTGACCGTCGGCATGGTCGACGCCTTGAGCCGTCCGGCCGACTGAAGCCGGTCGAGCGTGGTCAGCCAGCCGCGATCCTGCCCGACCGCTTCGTTGCCGAGCACGACTTCGACATCCTGCCCGAGCGACTGAACCAGAGTCTGGAACTTCGCATCGAGATTGCCCGAGGCGAGTCCGGTGGCACCGACCGCAGCGGCACCGCGATCAAGCTTGCCCGCGAAGCGCTCATAGATCTGGCCCAGCGAGCGCTGCGTCCCGTCCGAGGCGTAGAAGATGTTGCGGTTGGCACGCGCGGCGGCGGGGAACAGCCGCGCCGCGCCCGCTTCGGGGTTCGCATCCATTGCGCGCAGGAATTTGCGCGCGCCGCCAAGGCCGAGGAAATGCGCCATATAAAGGTCGGTGCCGGTCGCTTCGCGCCCCAGCGATCCTTCCAGTGCATCCTTGTTGTCGCTGGCATGTTCGGCGGCCATCAGCGACGCGACCTGCGGATCGTTCCGCAGCGACAGGATCGCCTGGCGCGTGGCGGGGTCGGACACGGTGAAGCGACCAGTGGCGGTCTGGCGGATACTGTCCGCCGCCCAGCCGAGGCCGTGCTTCTCGCCATGCTCCTTGACCACGCCGAGCCAGCTTTGGTCGATGAACTGATAGAGGCCGGTCGCGCTGGAGGTGCGCGCGCGCGCATCGGCGCGCAGCCCGCTTTCGACCTGTGCCTGGCCGAGCAGATAGTTGAAGTCGATGCCGGTCTTCTGGCTTGCCGTCGCGATCGCCGTGGTGACGTTCGTGCGGGCTCCGATCGAAGGTACGGTCATAGGCCTTGCTTCTCATCCCCTTGGGTCCGGGGAGATCAGCAAGAGCCGTGCCATTTTTGTTTGAGAGGCGGCATCGCGTCAGCGATGCCTAGTCACCCATAACCACCGGCAATCGCCGACCGGTAGGACGGCAAATCATTGCCGGTCAGTGCCGTCAGCCGCCGCCGCACATTGGCGGCCATCAGGTTGACATAGATGCGGCAGCTCTCGTTGAGCCGGTGCGCTTCCTCGGCGAGCGCCTTGAGTTCGCCGGCCAGTGCGGGATTATCGTCATTGGCGGCCCCCACCGCCTCAATCCCCATCAATTTCTCACGCGTCGCGCGTTCGAGCGCGGCGACGTCGTTCGCCTTCAGCGCGGCGATCTCGGCGTGTAGCGCCTCGATCACGCGGATCAGGGCGTCATGCCGCGTCATTCGGGTTCCACTGAAGCTTGAGCGCGAGCAGCCGGTCGGCGATGGTCGACGGGACCAGCGGGAAATTGCCATCGGCAATCGCCTTCTTGATCCGCGCCACCCGCTCGGCATCGACCGGAG
>DATIGZ010000009.1:0-3454 GCA_035481255.1 Sphingomonas sp.
GCGCGCTATGGGCCAAGTCGTGCCAGCCGGGACGCTTCGTCGCCAACCGGACATGGCGCCTCATCGTGCCGCTGCTGTTCGGCGTCGCGGTGATCGTGCCCCCGCAGACCTGGGTCGAGCTGGTGACGCAGCACGGCTACCGGCTAAACTACTGGATCTTCTGGGCCGATCATTACTGGTCCTTCGGCAAGATCGCCGGGATCATCGTGCCGACCTGGAACCACCTGTGGTTCGTCGGCTATCTCTGGCTCTACACGCTGGCACTGACCCTGATCGTACTGCTGCCCGGCGGCGGGTGGATTCAGCGCGCGTTCGACCGGCTGTTCGCGGGGACGCGCGTGCTGTGGCTGCCCATGGCGTATCTGCTGATCACTCAGGTGGTCGTCTTCCAGCGTTGGAGCGACAGCCATGACGTGATCAACGACGGCATCGCGCACCTCGCCTATTTCCCGGCCTTCCTGTTCGGTTTCGCGCTGGCGGGATCGGAGCCGGTGATGGGATGGATCTCGCGGCTGTGGAAGCCCGCGGCGGTGATCGGCTTCGCCGGCTATGTCGTGTCGGTCGCGATCGACATCGCCTATGTCGCCGATCCGCCCTGGGTGGTCGGGCGGGTGATGCTGGCTGCGCGCTATATCCAGTGCTGGATGACGATCGCGGCGCTGATCGGCTTCGCGGAGAAGTATCTCAATCGCGACCACCGGCTGCGGCCGATGCTGACCGAGGCGGTGTTCCCCTTCTACCTGATCCACCAGACGATCATCATCGTGGCGATGTACTGGCTGCTCAAGGCCGGCCTGCCGGGGTTCGCCGAGTTCGCGATCCTGGTACCGGTGACCGCGCTCGGCTGCTGGATCTTCTATCGTATCGGTCGCGAGATTCGGTTGCTGCGGCCGTTGATCGGTCTCAGGATGGAACGGCGCGACCGTCCGCGTCCCGCCCCAAGCCCGGAGGCCTGAATGACCCGCCTGTTCCTCATCGCCGGAGCCCTGCTGATGTCGCTTCCCGCCAGCGCGCAGACCAAGCCGCAATGGACGCTGGTGATCCATGGCGGGGCAGGGGTGATGGAGCGGGCGAAGATGACGCCTGAGCGTGAGGCGGCGGCGCGCAAGGGCCTCGACGCGGCGCTTGAGGCGGGATCGAAGGTACTGGCCGGCGGCGGCAGCGCGCTGGACGCGGTCGAGGCGGCGGTAAAGGTGCTGGAGGACGACCCGGCGTTCAACGCGGGGCGTGGCGCGGTGTTCACCTATGAAGGCACCAACGAGCTCGATGCGTCGATCATGGACGGCGCGACGCGCCGCGCCGGGGCGGTCGCGGGTGTCACGCGGACGCGCAACCCCATCAGCCTTGCACGCAAGGTGATGGAGGACAGTCCGCACGTCATGCTGGCGGGCAAGGGCGCTGACCAGTTCAGCGCCGAGAAGGGGCTGGAGCAGGTCGATCCCGCTTACTTCGCGACCGAGGAGCGTCGCCGTCAGCTCGAAACGCTCAAGGCGAAGAAGACCAGCTGGTTCGACGTCGACCGCAAGTTCGGCACGGTCGGGGCGGTGGCGATGGATGCCAGGGGGCATGTCGCCGCCGCGACTTCGACCGGCGGGATCACCGGCAAGCGCTGGGGCCGGATCGGCGATTCGCCGATGATTGGTGCCGGCACCTATGCCGACGACCGCGCCTGTGCCGTGTCGGCGACCGGGGCAGGCGAGTATTTCATCCGCGAGGGCGTGGCGCACGAGATCTGCGCCCGCGTGCGCTTCAAGGGCGAAAGCCTGAAGGCGGCCGCGGATGTGGTGATGAAGGAAACCGCCGATCTCGGCGGCACCGGCGGGGTGATCCTGACCGGCCCCGGCGGCGAGATGGCGTGGAGCTTCAACACGCCGGGCATGTATCGCGGCAAGGTATCGGCGGGCGGCAAGAAGACTGTCGCGGTCTATGGCGACGAAGACTAAGGCGCTGCCATGATTCGCTTTCTTGCCGTCGCCATCGCGCTCGTCACCTCGCTCGTCGCCTCTCCGGCGATGGCCTATTGGGAATATGGGCACGAGACGATCGCCTCGATCGCCTACAAGAATGTGAAGCCCGAGACGCGGCGCGCGATCGACCGGATGCTCGCGAAGCAGGCGCTGCTCGAGACGCCGACCTGCCCGGCGAAGACGATCGAGCAGGCGAGTGTGTGGGCCGACTGCATCAAGCCGCTCGGCGCGCGGTTCAGCTATGCCTATAACTGGCACTATCAGAACGTGAACATCTGCAAGCCGTTCACGCTCAAGGGCAATTGCCCCGACGGCAATTGCGTCTCGGCGCAGATCGAGCGTGGCGTGAAGCTGTTGCAGGATCCCAAGGTGCCGGCCCGCGAGAAGGTGATGGCGCTCGCCTTCCTCGTTCATTTCGTCGGCGATCTGCACCAGCCGTTGCACGCCGGGGACAAGGGCGATCTGGGTGGCAACCGCGCACGATCGGACTATGGTGTCTATGGGCCGGAACGGCTGAACCTGCACACCATCTGGGACGGCTGGCTGGCCGAGCGGGCGATCTCGACCCCGCCGCCGCTGATCGTCGCCCATCCCGCCGAGGACCGCGCCGCGATGGGCGCCGGGTCGGTCGAGGACTGGAGCCGCGAGAATTGGGAGGTCGCCAAAGAGGCCTATGCGGCCGCCTATGGCGGCGATCCGTGCCGCGAGGATATCGCGCCGCGCGGAAAGATGGACGATGCCACGGTCGAGCGGCTGGTGCCGGTGATGCGCCAGCAGATCACCCGTGGCGGCCTGCGCCTCGCCCGGATGCTCGACGAGGCATTCGGCCCGCCGCCGCCGGAGGCGGCAAGGCCCGCGCGCTGAGCTAGTCCTTCCGGCCCCAGCGCCAGCGGAAGCCGCCGTCCGTCTTGGTCCAGATGAAGTAGAGATAGGCGAGCGTCAGCGGCAGCATCAGCCCGGCCCTGAGCATGTCACCCGGTGCCTTGAGCGCTATTGCGGCGATCAGGGTGAGATAGGCCAAAGTCGTCAGCCAGCCCTGCCACGTCACCGGCACCGCGCCGTAACCGAAACGCTTCTGCGCGAACCAATAGCCGTCGTGCAGTTCGGAGGTTCCGCGCCCGGTCATCATGCCAGTGCCATCATCAGGCCGATGCCGAGCGCGAGCAGCGACGCGGCGGCGAGCCAGGGAAGGTGTGAGCGGCGGGCGAACAATGCGATCATCACATCAACCTCCTTGTGTCGGGTAGTACATCAATTGCGCGCGTAGTTTTCGAGGAAGCCGCAGCGCTGGCAGCGCCAGGTGCTGATCTCGATCGGCTTGCCCTCGCCCGGTTTGACACCCCACCAGCCCTTGCGCGGCGCGCCGCGCGACCAACTGAGCAACGCCAGCATGCTGTGGCGTTCGGTGACCACGAACCCTTCGGACATCGATCCCTGGCATTTGGGGCACGGGTTCGATCGCATCTCAACTTTCCTCTTTTGGCGGG
>DATIGZ010000010.1:0-9250 GCA_035481255.1 Sphingomonas sp.
AGGTAGAGGTGCCCGCGCCGCACCACCTCTGGCATCTCCTGGAAGAAGAACGTCATCAGCAAGGTGGCGATATGCGCGCCGTCTACGTCGGCGTCGGTCATGATGATGATCCGCTCGTAGCGCAGCGCGCTCTCGTCGAACTTGTCGCGCGTGCCGCATCCGAGCGCCTGGCCGAGGTCGGCGATTTCCTGGTTGGCGCGGATCTTGTCGGCGGTGGCGCTGGCGACGTTGAGGATCTTGCCGCGGATCGGGAGGATCGCCTGAGTTTTGCGGTCGCGCGCCTGTTTGGCACTCCCACCGGCCGAGTCGCCCTCGACAATGAACAGCTCGGTGCCGGCGGGATCGTCGGCCGAGCAGTCGGTGAGCTTACCCGGCAGGCGCAGCTTGCGGCCAGAAGTCGCCGTCTTGCGCTTGACCTCCCGCTCCTGTTTCCGCCGTAAGCGGTCGTCCATGCGATCGAGTACGTAACCGAGTAGCGCCTTGCCGCGGTCCATGCGGTCGGCGAGGAAATGGTCGAAATGGTCGCGCACGGCCTTTTCGACCAGCGCCGTCGCTTCGGGCGAGGTCAGGCGGTCCTTGGTTTGCGACTGGAACTGCGGCTCGCGGATGAACACCGACAGCATGAGCTCGGAGCCGACCATGATGTCGTCGGCGGTGATGTCCTTGGCCTTCTTCTGCCCGACCAGCTCGCCGAACGCGCGGATGCCGCGCACCAGCGCCTGCCGCAGACCCTGCTCGTGCGTGCCGCCGTCGGGCGTGGGGATGGTGTTGCAGTACCAGCTGTAGGAGCCGTCGCTCCACAGCGGCCATGCCACCGCCCATTCGACTCGGCCGGCACCATCGGGAAATTCCTGCTGCCCGGCGAAGAATTCCGCGGTGGCGCCCTCGCGCGTGCCGAGCTGTTCCTTCAGGTGGTCGGCGAGCCCCCCGGGGAACTGGAATACCGCTTCGGCGGGGGTGTCATCGGAAATCAGTTCGGGTGCGCACTTCCAGCGGATTTCGACGCCCGCGAACAGATAGGCCTTCGAGCGCGCCAGCTTGTAGAGCCGTGCCGGCTTGAAGTGCATTTCTCCGAAAATCTCGGAATCGGGAACGAAGCTGACGAGGCTGCCGCGCCGGTTGGGAGTACCGCCGAGATGCTCGAGCGGACCCAGCGTCTGGCCCTGGCTGAAGCGCTGGCGATAGAGCTGCTTGTCGCGCGCCACCTCGACCACCGTGTCGACCGACAGCGCGTTGACCACGCTGATGCCGACCCCATGAAGGCCTCCGGACGTCGCATAGGCCTTGCCGGAGAACTTGCCGCCCGAATGGAGCATCGAGAGGATCACCTCGAGCGCCGACTTGTCCGGGAACTTGGGATGCGGATCGATCGGAAAGCCGCGGCCATTGTCGGTGATCGTCAGCCGGTTGCCGACGTCCAGCGTCACCTCGATCCGGTTCGCATGGCCCGCGACCGCCTCGTCCATCGCATTGTCGAGCACTTCGGCGGCAAGGTGGTGCAGCGCGCGCTCGTCGGTGCCGCCAATATACATGCCGGGACGGCGGCGCACCGGCTCCAGCCCCTCGAGCACCTCGATCG
Organism: Sphingomonas sp.; assembly: GCA_035481255.1. Lineage (GTDB taxonomy): Bacteria > Pseudomonadota > Alphaproteobacteria > Sphingomonadales > Sphingomonadaceae > Sphingomonas. Next base: position 1,580 of record DATIGZ010000010.1, read on the forward strand.
ACGAGGCGTCGTAGCTGTTGGCGGGGGTGGCGGAGGAGGGCTGGAACAGATCGGAGGACATTGCCTGTTGCTATATCGTTCCGCGGGGTGCGGGCAAGCGGGGCTGTTGCTGCAATGCAACACAATTGCCCCTTTCCGACGAGCGGATGGAGAAAAGCACGGCATCACCCGTTCTCCTGCCCGTAAGTAACCAACGGAGTACCCCCCACATGCGTATGCGTACATTGCTGGGCGCCACTGCTGGCGCCCTGACCCTCGCTGTTGCCGCGGCCCCGGCCTATGCCCAGGACGCCCCGGACGGCGACGAATTCACCGGTGTCTATGTGGGAGGCTCGGTCGGCTTCACTGTTCAGAAGAACGATGTCGGCGAATCGATCCTGTTCGATGCGGGCCGCAACGGCAGCTTCGGCGACACGATCACCACCGCGGCGGGCGACAACGCCTTCGCGCCCGGCTTCTGCAACGGCGCCGCGACGTCGAGCGCCAATGTCGCGTGCCGGAACGACAAGGACGCTATCGAATATTACGCCCGGCTCGGCTTCGACAAGCAGATGGGCAAGGTCGTGCTCGGCGCGGTCGCCGAATTCGGCAAGTCGCAGGTGAGCGACAGCGTTTCTGCGTTCAGCACCACCCCGGCTTTCTACACCATGACGCGCGAGCTGGACTGGAACGCGGCGCTGCGCGCGCGCGCCGGTTACACGGTCGGCCCGAAGACGCTGGTCTATGCGACCGGCGGCGGCGCCTATGCCAAGATCGACCATAAGTTCGCGACCAGCAACACCGCGAACTCGTTCGAGATCACCGGCGACGACAATGCCTGGGGCTGGCAGGCCGGCGGCGGGCTGGAGCAGAAGCTGGGCCGCAACTTCGCGGTCGGCGTGGAGTATCTGTACAGCCGGTATGACGACGACAAGTCGGGCGTGGCGGTCGGCAACGGCACCGCGGGCGCGACCAACCCGTTCGTGCTGGCGGGCGGCGCGGACTTCGCGCGCAGCCAGAACCGCTTCGACTTCCACTCGCTTCGCGCGACGGCGGCGTTCCGCTTCTGACCAGATAACGAGCGCGGGCGACGGCCGGCGGAGCGATCCGCCGGCCGTTTTCTTTTGTTCACTGGTCATGCGCCGGGTGAGGGACGGGCGGGAACCGTACCCTGAGAAGCATTCAGGCCGCGGCGATCCCGGTCACGAACTGCCGGGTCGCATCGTCGAGGCGGCGTGCGGTTTCCGAAAGGCTCCTCGCCGCCCCGGCGACACGGTCCGACAGGGTCTCGGTTTCACTGGCGATCGAGGCGATTTCGACCACCCGGTCGGCCATCGCCTCGACGCCGAGCGCGGTGTCGCGCGCCGAAAGCTCGATCGCGGCGGCGGTTTGCCGCTGCGACTCCACCGCGCTGCGGATCGCGTTGGCCGCGGTGGCGAGGTCGGCGACCATTGCGGAAATCTCGGTCAGCGCTTCGCGTGCGACGTCGGCGCCCGAGTCGACCGATCCCGCCAGCTGACGGATCTCGTCGGTGGCGGTCGCTGCCTGCCCGGCGAGGATCTTCACTTCGTGCGCAACCACCGCGAAGCCACGGCCGACATCGCCTGCATGGGCTGCTTCGATCGTCGCGTTGAGCGCCAGCAAATTGGTGTGCGCCGCGATGCTGTGGATCGAGTCGGCGAACCCGGTGATCGAGTGCGACTGTTCGGTCAGGATGCGCACCGCGTCGCGGCCGGCGGCGGAGATGCTGCTGGCATCGTCGCTGCGCTGGGCCTGCTGGTCGGCGCTGGCGGCGATCGCGGTGATCGATGCGGCCATGTCGTGCAGGCGCGCGGCGAGAATATCGGCGCTCGCCGAGGCCTGAGTCGCGCGGCTGGCGGTATCGGTCGATTCGCGGCTGCCGCGCCGCGCCATGTCGAGCAGCGCATGGCCGAGATTGTCGAGCTCGGCCGCGGCATCGCCGACCGCGCGCACGACGCCGGCGACATTGTCCTGAAAAGCGAGCGTCAGCCTGTGCATCTGTTCGCGCGCGGCGGTCGCGCGTTCGATCTCAGCCTCGCGCTTGCGAGTCTCGGCGTCGCGGCGTGCGGCTTCGGCGGCGGCGGTCATTGCGTCCTCGGCGGCGCCCCGGCGCGCCTCGGCGGCCTCCGCCACGCGCTCGCTCGCGAGGCGTGCCTCGGCCTGGCGCTGCATCAGCCCGCGCAGCATATGGATGAGATAGATGAGCATCGCCGCCTGCATCACCACAGCGATGGCGTGGAAGATCACCCGGCCAAGCCCGCTTCCGTCATAGAAGACCCATGCCGGCGCAAGGAACTGGAGGACGAGGTGATGCACCGCGATCAGCGCCGATGCGGCGATGATCGCGCGCCAGTCGCACAGGATCGTCAGCGCCGCGAGCGCGACGAAGAAGTACATATGGGCGTCCATCTGCCAGCTCTGGCCGCTGAGCGCATAGACGCCGAGCGCCGGCACGATCGCCGCGAGCGTGCTGACCGTGATGCGCGCCATACTGTCGGTACGCCTTTGCGCGGCCATCCAGGTCGGCAGCAGATTCGCGGCGCTCCCCAGCGCCAGCACGAGCAGGGCCTTGCCATCGGTCAGGATCGCGGCGGCGATCGCGATGAACAGCGTGACCGCCCAGCTCGTCGCGACGAGGATCCGCATGCCGCGCTGGCGCAGCAACGTCACCTCGGGCGGGGTCAAGCGCGCCGCCCTTGCGCGCCGCACCAGTCTTCCGGCGCGGCGATGACGAGGACTCCGCGCGTCAGCATCGGCCACAAAATGCGGTCGCGTTGCCCGTCGATGATCAGGATATTCGCGCCCGGTCCCCTGCCCAGCAGGGTCGCGCCGCTTTCGATCGCGGACGCCGCAAGCGCGCCCGCATCGCGCCCGTCGAGCGCGATCAGCGCCATCGGCCCCCGTGCGGCCGGGAAAAAGGAAAGCGCGAGCAGGCTCAGCAGGGCGAGCCCGATCTGGAACGAGGCCAACGAGCCCCGACAAGGAAGCCGCGCAGTCATTTCGCTTGCGTATCATCCATTGCTTATCGAGCGGTAAATCGGACGGCTTCATCGGTGGGGCGTTGCGGGGAACACCGCGGAACGGCGGGGATTCGACCGCCGCGGTTCTTGCGTCCGCAGCGGATCGTTTCGACGCGCGCCCGTCATCGATTTCCGCTACCTTCCCTCCGCAGGGATTGTTGGGGGAAGCGCAATGCCTTTTCTGGACGATGACTTTGTCGACATGCGCTGCGACGACGGCAGCGTCTGGCATCTCTATTGGGGCGATGAGGTCGAGCTGGTCTCATCCACCGCCGCCGGCCACCGCATCAAGGCGCTGGGGCATAGCGGTAAGGTGCGGCGCGAGGGGCTGATCAAATCCTCGGCGAAGTTCCGCGACTCCGCTCTGCTGCGCCTGTCGATGATCGACGTGCAGCAGGGCGACGGGCTGATTCTCGAGACGCCGGGGCGCAAGACGATCTTCATCGACGGCGGGCACAACAAGCTGTTCGCGCGCCACGCCGCCTTCCGCTTCCGCGGCACCAGCGCGGCCGATCCGTTGAAGCTCGACCTGCTGCTCGTCACCCATGGCGACGCGGACCATTTCGAAGGGCTCAATATCCTGCAGGGCACCGAGACCGAGGACGGGATCGAGCCCGGCCAGCGGCTCTTCATCGCTCCGCTGCGCTACTATCATAACGGCATGGTCAAGCGGCCGGGGCGCAAGCCTGACGATACGGCGCGCAAGGATCTGGAGATGCTGGGCGCGACGACCGAGGTGGACGGCGTTCCGTTCGTCACGGGACTTGTCGACGATCCGGCCGATGTGCCGGAGATCGAGCGCAACAAGCATTTCAAGCCGTGGGTAAAGGCGCTCGACGCCTGGGACGCGCGGACCAGGGCGCTGACCGGCTCATCGATGATCCGGCGCCGGGTCGATCATTTGAGTAGCGATGCGTTCGACTTCCTGCATGAGGACGGGGTGACCGTCGAACTGCTCGGCCCGATCAGCGAGCCGACACCCGATGGCCCGGGCCTGCGTTTCCTGCGCAGCCCGCCAAACAATGCCGACATGATGCTCGGGACGTTCCCGCCGCCGGGCAAGGGAAGCTGGTCCGAAAGCCACACGATCAACGGCCATTCGATCGCTTTCCGCCTGCGCTACGGCAATGTGCGTTTCATGTTCACCGGTGACATGAACCAGGAATCGATGGCCCGAATGCGCGCGGCCTTGCCCAATGCGGCGCTGCGGTCGGAAATCCTCAAGACCCCGCACCATGGCGCGGCGGATTTCGACATGGAGTTTCTGAAGGAGGTCGGCGCGGTGGTGTCGATGATCTCGTCAGGCGACGAGGGCGGGAGCGATCATATCCACCCGCGCGCCACGCTGATGGCGGCGCTGGGCAAGGCGTCGCGCACCACGCCTGCGGTGATTTTCTGCACCGAGCTCGCCGCCTTCTTCAAGATGCGCGGCTATTCCACCGACCTCGATCCCGGTGCGGGCGAGAAGCCGGGCTATTTTGGTTTCGAGCGCACCAATTACGGCATCGTCCACATCCGCACCGATGGCGAGCGCGTGCTCGCCTTCACCCATTCGGGCGAACGCGGCACGAACGAGGCCTATCGCTTCGCGGTGTCGGCGAACGGCGACATCGCCTTCGCGCCCCGGCCGGTATCGGTCAGCGCGCCGAAGGCGGTCTAGTCCGTTCTGGCGAACGCGCTTAGCGGACGCGCTTATCGGACGTGCTTATCGGACTCTGGGGCCGCCATAGGGCATCGGCGGCGGCGGGCGGCGGTCGCGGCGCGGCAGCTGTGCCTGATAGGCGTGGCCGCAATGCGCGACGCAATAGGGGAAGCCGGGGTTCACCTTGTCGCCACAGAAGTGGAAGTCGGGCTCGCCCGGATGGCCGAGCGGCCATTTGCAGATCTTGTCATTGAGATCGAGCAGGCTGGTCTTGCCCTCGATCTCCTTGCTCGGCTTGGCGGGCACCAGACGGCGCGGCGGGGCCGGCGCGATCGGCGGGGCCTGCTCGCCCGGATTCTGACGGATGAAGCCGCCGGGGCCGACCGAACGCAGCACGGGGCCGTCGGGCTTGGGCGCGGCGGGTTGCGCGGGTGCAGCCGGAGCGGCGGCGGCCGGCTCAGCCTCGCGCGGCTGGGGAGCAGGGGCGGGGGCAGGCTTTGGCGCGGGGGCCGGGCGCGGCGCCGGCGCCGCTTCGGCGGTCGCGGGCGCGGCGGCGGTCTTCGCCTCGGTCGCGTTGGGCTTCACGGGGGACGGGCGCGAAGCGAGGCCGAGGCGGTGCGCTTTGCCGATCACGGCATTGCGGCTAACCCCGCCAAGCTCCTCGGCGATCTGGGTCGCGGTCATGCCGCTGTCCCACATCTTGCGCAGCGTCTCGATCCGTTCGTCGGTCCAGCTCATTCAAACGTCCTTCATCATCCCCGTTGCGAGGGGAAGCGGGAGCCATTACCCGGCCTAACCATGGCCGAACAACCCCGCGTGCAAGAAACAACTATCGCCGCCCCCGGCGTTCCGGTGATTCGCAACGTCAATTGGGGAGGGCTTTGGACGCTATATGTGAAGGAGGTGCGCCGTTTCTTCAAGGTGCAGCTCCAGACGATCTGGGCGCCGGCCGTGTCGCAGCTGCTGCTGCTGGTGGTGTTCACCACCGCGCTGGGCGCGCGCGGCGAGGTTTCGGTGGGCGGAGTCGCGGTCGCGTTCGGCACGTTCATCGCCCCCGGACTGGTCGTCATGGGCATGCTCAACAATGCTTTCGCCAATTCGAGCTTCTCGCTGCTGGTCGGCAAGATTCAGGGCACGATCGTCGACTATCTGATGCCGCCGCTGTCGACCGGCGAACTGCTCGCGGCGTTGTGCGGCGGTGCGGTGACGCGCGCCTTCTGCGTCGGTGCGACGGTGTGGCTGGCGATGCTGCTGTTTCTGGGATCGGCGATGGTCCCGCAGCATATGCTGGCGGTGCTGTGGTTCGGTTTCTTCGGCGCGCTGATGCTCGCCTTCCTCGGCGTGCTGACGTCGATCTGGGGCGAGAAGTTCGATCACGCGGCGGCGATCACCAACTTCGTGATCGCGCCGCTGACCCTGCTTTCGGGCACTTTCTACTCGGTCGACCGGCTTGCCCCCGCGTTTCAGACGGTGAGCCACTTCAACCCGTTCTTCTACGTCATCTCGGGCTTCCGCTACGGCTTTCTGGGCGTGAGCGACGGCTATGTGACGATCTGGACCGCGGGCGGCATCGTCCTCGCGATCGACGTGGTGCTCGGCATCCTGTGCTTCGCGCTGCTGCGCAGCGGCTGGAAGCTCAAGAACTGAGCGGGGTTGCCCCCCTGTCCGGGGGGCGATAAAAGCGCGCTCCGGGCGGTCCGGTTGGGCCGCCTTTGTTGTTTCCGGAGTCCAACCCAGCTTTTCGAAGCGCCAGTTCAAGGAGGAGCAGTTCGATGTCGATCACCCCACTCATGCCCGTCTACCCGCGGTGTGATGTGCGTCCGGTGCGAGGCGAAGGCTGCTACCTGATCGGCGAACGAGGGGAGCGATATCTGGACTTCGCCGCGGGTATCGCAGTGAACGCGCTGGGCCATGGCCACCCGCAATTCACCAAAGCGATCGCCGATCAGGCCGCGACGCTGATGCACGTCTCGAACCTCTACGGCTCGCCGCAGGGGGAGGCGCTGGCACAGCGCATCGTCGACAATTGCTTCGCCGATACCGTGTTCTTCACCAATTCGGGTGCCGAAGCGGTCGAGTGCGCGATCAAGACCGCGCGCCGCTATCACTATGTGAACGGCAACCCGCAGCGGACGAAGATCATCACCTTCAACAACGCCTTTCACGGGCGGACGCTGGGGGCGATCTCGGCCACCAACCAGGCGAAGATGCGCGACGGGTTCGAGCCGCTTCTGCCGGGCTTCGACTATGCGCCGTTCAACGATCTCGACGCCGCGCTCGCGCTGGTGGATGAGAATACGGCCGGCTTCATGGTCGAGACGGTGCAGGGCGAGGGCGGGATGACCGCGGGCACGCACGAGTTCATCACCGGCCTGCGCAAGGCCTGTGACGAGCACGGCATGCTGCTGATCCTCGACGAGATCCAGTGCGGCTATGGCCGGACCGGAAAATTCTTCGCGCATGAGCATTACGGCATCACGCCCGATATCATGACCGTGGCGAAGGGCATCGGCAACGGCTTCCCGCTGGGCGCCTGCCTTGCGACCGAGGAAGCGGCCAAGGGCATGGTGTTCGGCACGCACGGCTCGACCTATGGCGGCAACCCGCTCGCCATGGCGGCGGGGCAGGCGGTGCTCGATGTGATGCTCGAGCCGGGTTTCTTCGAGCGAGTCGAAGCGATGGGCGAGCGGCTGCGCGCCGGGTTCGAGCAGCTGATCCCGAACCACGACCACCTGTTCGACGAGATCCGCGGCAAGGGGCTGATGCTCGGCATCAAGCTCAAGGAGCCGGCGGTGAGCCGCGATTTCGTGGCGCATCTGCGCGACAATCACGGACTGCTCACCGTCGCGGCGGGCGAGAACGTGTTCCGCGTGCTGCCGCCGCTGGTGATCGACGAAAGCCATATCGCCGAGTGCATCGAGAAGCTGAGCGCAGGCGCGCGCAGCTATACGCCGCTCGCCGACGATTGATCCTTCCCGCCGGTGCCGCAGCGCGGCACCGGCGGCGAGG
>DATIGZ010000011.1:0-4509 GCA_035481255.1 Sphingomonas sp.
GTCGGCATCCTTCGACCGCATCGAGAGCAGCCAGGCGATGGTGACGATGAAGAAGGGCTTGAGAAACTCCGAGGGTTGGATGCTGGCGAAGCCAAAGCCGATCCAGCGTCGCGCGCCGTTGACCTCAGCACCGAAGAAACCCGCAACCGCGACCAGCACGATGCACACGGCCGTGCCGACAATCGCCATGCGACGCGCGAAGCTGACCGGCAGCATCGAGACGACCAGCAGCACCGGCACCGACAGGCCGACCCAAACCGCCTGTCGCCAGAAATAGTGCATCGACGCGAACTGAGTATCGCCGTCCGAATAGCGCACCGCCGAAGCGGGCGACGCCGCCGCGACCGCGACCAGCCCGATACCGATCAGCAGCACCGCGAGCAGCAGGAGAATGCGGTCGATTTCCCAGAACCACAGGCCGAAGCTCGAGTTGCTTCCGCGGCTCAGCTTGTCCTCGACCTTGGCACGCCAGCCCTTGCTGCGCACGACGGGCAGGTTCCGCCTCACATCGGTCATTGCAGTGCCCCCACCGCTGCGCGGAACTGTGCCCCGCGATCCTCGAAATCCTTGAACTGGTCGAACGAAGCGCAGGCGGGTGAGAGCAACACCGTTTCGCCGGGTCGCGCTTGCGCCGCCGCCGATCGCACCGCCGCGGCCAACGTCCCGCTCTGCTCGACCGGGAACTCACTCTCGAGCAACTCGGCGAACCGCTCGGTCGCCTCGCCGATCGTGTAGGCGCGCACGACATGTCCGAAGCCGGGTCGGCACGCGTCGAGATCGTCGGTCTTGGCAAGGCCGCCAAGAATCCAGTGGATCCGGTCGAACGCCTCAAGCGCGGGCGCCGTCGATGTCGGGTTGGTCGCCTTGCTGTCATTGACGAACAGCACGCCATTGCGGGTCGCGACACGCTCCATGCGGTGCGGAAGGCCGGGGAAGCTGCGCAGCCCGGCCTCGATCGCTTCCTGCGAAACGTCCAGCGCCTCGCATGCAGCGATCGCGGCCAACGCGTTCTGCGCATTGTGCGGTCCCTGAAGCGCGGGCCAGCGCGACTGGTCCATGCACACGCCCGGCGCGATTTTGGTCAGATCCTCGGCGCGGCCCGAGCGCGACACCTGTTTCGCGATGGCCTGTGAGGGTTCGTCGCCGATGCCGATGACCGCGACATGCCCCTTCGACTGCATCGCGAACAGCCGCGCCTTCGACGCGGCATAGCCGTCGAACCCGCTATAGCGGTCGAGATGGTCAGGGGTGATGTTGAGCAGCACCGCGACGTCACAGTCGAGGCCATGGGTGAGATCAATCTGGTAGCTCGACAGTTCGAGCACATAGACGCCGCCTTCGGGGAGCGGCGCCTGCCCGAGAATGGGCAGCCCGATATTCCCGCCCAGCCGCGCGGGAACGCCTGCGGTCTCGAGGATATGGTGGATCAGCGCGGTCGTCGTCGACTTGCCGTTGGTACCGGTGATGCCGACCACCCTGTGCGGGGGCAGTTGCGAACGCGCCTGCGCGAACAGTTCGATATCGCCGATCAGCGACACGCCCGCCTCACGCGCCTTGGCCGCGATCGGATGCTTGTTGATCGGCACGCCGGGCGACACGACCACGCCGGAGAAGCCGGTGAGATCCGCCTCGACCGGATCGGCCACCGTCAGCGTGCCCGGCGCCGCCGGATCGGGATAGAAGGTCGAACGGACCGCATCCTTGGCATCCCACGCCGTGACCTGCGCGCCAGCGCTCAACAACGCGCGCGCGGTCGCCAGTCCGGACCGCGCCAGTCCCAGAACCGCAAAGCGTTTGCCGCGCCAGGACGCGCTTGCGATCACCGCAGCTTCAGTGTCGACAGGCCCGCGAGCGCGAGCACGAAGGCAATGATCCAGAAGCGGATGACGACGGTCGGCTCGCTCCAGCCCATCTGTTCGAAATGGTGATGGATCGGTGCCATCTTGAACACACGCTTGCCGGTGCGCTTGTACCAGAACACCTGGATGATGACCGACAGCGCCTCGACCACGAACAGGCCGCCGATGATCCCCAGCACCAGCTCGTGATGCGCGACCACCGCGATCGTGCCGAGCGCGCCGCCGAGCGCGAGGCTGCCGGTATCGCCCATGAACACCGCCGCCGGCGGCGCGTTGAACCACAGGAAGGCGAGCCCCGCTCCGACAATGGCGCCGCAGAAGATGGCAAGGTCACCCGCCCCCGGCACATGCGGAATGCCGAGATAGTTGGCGTAGATCGCGTTACCGGCGAGATAGACGATCAGCAGGAACGCCATGCTGGCGATGATCACCGGCATGGTCGCAAGGCCGTCGAGGCCGTCGGTCAGGTTTACCGCGTTACCGAACGCCACGATCGTGAAGGCGGCGAAGGCGATGTAGAAATAGCCGAGATCGACGCTGAACTGGCTGAAGAAGGGCACGTACAGCACCGTGCCGTTCTGTTGCGTGATGACCCAGGCCGCGGCCCCCGCGATCACGAATTCGCCGAGCAGGCGCATCCGGCCCGAAACGCCCGCGGTGCTCGCCTTCCTCACCTTGTCATAGTCGTCGAGGAACCCGATCATCCCGAAACCGAGCGTGACGAACATGCACGCCCAGACATAGGGGTTGTTGAGGTCCATCCACAGCAAGACCGACAACGCCAGGCTGGTGAGGATCATCAGCCCGCCCATCGTCGGCGTGCCGCGCTTGGCAAGGTGGCTCTGCGGTCCGTCGGAACGGATCGGCTGCCCCTTGCCCTGACGGACGCGAAGCCAGCCGATGAAGCGCGGACCGATGATCAGGCCAATGATCAGCGCCGTCGCCACCGCCGCGCCGATCCGGAACGAGAGGTAACGGATCAGGTTGAGAATGCTCGGAAAGCCCAGCCATTCGGCGATTTCGTACAGCACTTGCTATGCCCTTCCGGCCAGCGCCGCGACGACCCGCGACAGCCCGACCCCGTTCGAACCCTTGATGAGGACCGCGTCGCCCGGGCGGAGCATCGCTTCGATGCGTTCGCGCGCGGCTGCGGCGTCGGGCACATGGACCAATTTGATCCGCCCCTCAAGCGCGCGTGCGAGCGGCTTCATCCCTTCACCGACAAGCAGCAACGCTTCGACGTTCGCCGCGGCGATCGGTTCCGCGAGACCGGCATGGAAGGCGGCCGACTGGTCACCCAGTTCGCGCATCTCGCCCAGCACCGCGAGGCGCCGCGTGGCGGGGGTCGCAGCGAGCACGGCGAGCGTCGCGCGCATCGATGCGGGGTTAGCATTATAGCTCTCGTCGATCACCAGCGCGTCACCGTCGGCAAGCACGGTCTTGAACCGCGCGCCACGCCCGGCGAGTCCGCCCATCTCGGCGAGCGCGAGGCCGGCCTGTTCGAGATCGCCGCCCGCCGCATCGACCGCGGCGAGCACCGCCATGGCGTTCGCGACCCAGTGGTTTCCCGGCTGCGACAGAGTAAAACCCAGCGTGCGCTCCGGCCCGATCTGCGCCGTGACATAGGTTCCGCCCGGCTGTCCTGGCACCACCTCGATCGCGCGCACATCGGCGCCCTCGCCAAGCCCGAAGGTAACGATCCGCGCCGCATGGGGCTGCGCGGCGGCGATGAGGCGGTCACGATGGGGACTGTCGAACGGGACGATCGCCGTCCCGCCCGGCTCAAGCCCCTGAAAAATCTCGCCCTTGGCGTCGGCGATCGCTTCTTCGCCGGCAAAGAATTCGGTATGCGCGGGCGCGATCGTCGTCACCAGTGCGATGTGCGGGCGGACCATATGGGTCAGCGCGAGCAACTCGCCCGCATGGTTCATCCCCATCTCGAACACACCGAACTTCGCATCGCGCGGCATCCGGGCAAGGCTGAGCGGTACGCCGGTATGGTTGTTATAGCTCTTGACCGAGCGGTGCGCGAAGCCCGGCGCCATTCGGTCGAGGCATTCGAACAGCGCTTCTTTGGTCCCGGTCTTGCCGACCGAGCCGGTCACCCCGATCACCACACCGGTCATGCGCTTGCGGCTGGCGCGAGCGAGATTTTCCAGCGCGACGGTCGTGTCGCCGACCAGAATATGGGGATGCGACGCGGGAGAGGACACGATCGCCCCCGCCGCCCCGCTCGCGAAGGCCTGATCGATGAATTTGTGCCCGTCGGTGGTCTCGCCCGACAACGCCACGAACAGCGCGCCCGGACCCACTTCACGGCTGTCGAACGCCACCGCATCGACATCGAACTCGGCGGAGGCTGTGCCGCCGGTCGCGGCGGCAATTTCGACTGCGGTCCAGAGCGTCCCGCTCACGCCGCAGCTTCCCGCGCCACGGTCACGTCGTCGAAGGGCAGCACCATGTCGCCAACGATCTGACCCTGCTCATGCCCCTTGCCTGCAATCAGCACGATGTCCTGCGGTTCGGCCTTGCCGACGCCCAAGAAGATCGCGCCGCGCCGGTCGCCGACCTCGAGCGCGCCGGGGCACCCCTTCAAAATCTCCGTCCGGATCGCGGCGGGATCCTCGCCGCGCGGATTGTCGTCGGTGAC
>DATIGZ010000012.1:0-3100 GCA_035481255.1 Sphingomonas sp.
GGGTCGGCGAGCGCGAGCCCGAGAAAGCCGAACAAGGTGCTCATCAGAATCTGCGAGGAGACGGTGAGCGCGGGCGGCATGTCCACCGTATGCTTGGCGATCAGCGGCAGCAGCACATAGCCGTCGAAATTCTGGACGACGAAATAGATGATGATCGCCCAGAAGCCCTGTTCCGGCCCGGCGCTGAAGCCCACCGCGACCATCAGCACGCCCGAGATGAACGCGCCGATATTGGGGATGAAGGCGAGCATGCCGGTGATGATGCCCAGCAGCAGCGCCATCGGCACCCCGGCGATCGACAGCAGGATCCAGGTCAGAATGCCCTCGAACACCATGCCCGCAAGCCGTCCGGCGAGCAGCACGCGCATCGTCCGCGCCATGCGGGCGAGGGTGATCGCGAACTGGTCGCGCGACTGCATCGGCACCATCCATTGCAGCCCGCGCTCATAGATGCGCGGCTCCATCGCCACGAACAGGCCGATGATGAGGACGAGGAAGAAGCTGGCGACCGCGCCGACCGCGCCGCCGATGAACGATGTGACGCGTCCGACGCTGCCCAGCGCCTGCTGGGCGAAGTCCTTGAGGTCCGCCGCGCCGGGCATCACGCCCAGCTCGGTCAGCCAGCCGCTGATCCGGATCGCCTGCGCCTCCAGCGTCTGGCGAAGCTGTTCGGCCTGCGCCGCGATCTCGACCCCGGTCAGATAAACGACGCCGCCGACGAACGCGATCACCAGCAGCACGACGATCAGCAGCGCGAAGCCGCGCGGGATCGGCACCGCCTTGCGGATCAGCCGCGCCCCGCCGTCGAGCATCGATGCGACGACAAGACCGGCGAAGATCAGCAGCAGGGGCTGGATCAGCAGCACTACCAGCGCCGACGCGATGGCGAGTCCGAACCACACCGAGGCGCGCCGCAACTCGGCGCGCATCACCGGATCGCGCATCTCGTTGGGGCCGGGCTCGCGGATGATCGAGACTTTGTCCTTGCTCATGCCTGCTTACTCCGCGGGGCGTTCGGGGTGGAGTGAGCCGCCCGCGCGGCCCGAACGGAACGACCCCGCCCAGCTCAGCGGGTTCCAGCTCGCGCTGCCATCGAGGCTGAAGGTGATGAACTCCGCGCGCCCGCCGATATTCTCGAGCCGGACCGGGCCCCCCAGACCGCCCTGATCGAGGCGCATCCGGCTGTCGGCGCTGTTGTCGCGATTGTCGCCCATCAGGAAGACCTGACCCGCGGGGATGCGGATCGGGCCGAATTCATCGGCGCCCGTGGTGGCGAGGTCGATCGTATCGTAGCTCACCCCCTCGGGCAGGGTTTCGCGCGTGATCGGCACCTTGCAATATTGCTTGCCCGCGGCATCGGTGACGGCGCGGCCCTCATAAAGGTTGCGCTCCTCGGGCGGCGTGTCGAGCCCGCAACGGGTGTTGCCGTCGATGGGGATCAGCCGGTCGCCCTGCCGCGTACGCGTCACCTGCCGTCCGTTGATATAGACGATGCCGCCGTGCATCTCGATCAGCTCGCCGGGCAGGCCGATCACGCGTTTGATATAGTCGGTGCGCGCATCGGGCGGGGTGACGATGACGATGTCGCCGCGCTTGGGCACGCCGCCGAACAGCCGCCCCTCGATAAAGGGCAGGACGTGGAAAGTCGGGGTGACGTAGGAGTAGCCGTAGGGATATTTGGTCACCACCAGCCGGTCGCCGATCAGCAGCGTCGGCATCATCGATTCGGACGGGATGTAAAAGGGCTTGGCGACCAGACTGTGGAAGCCGAGCACCGCGACGACCAGCCAGAAGATGCCCTTGATCTCGCCCCACCAGTCGGTGCGGCGCGACTTCAACTCCGTTCCCGCCTCATTCTCCGCCGTCAACGACAACTCCTCGGCCATATTCAATCCGCCGGCAGCGCTTCGATCACCACCAGCGCTTGCGCCCAGGGGTGATCGTCGGTCAGCGTCAGATGCACCTTCGCGACGTGACCCGCCGGAGTCATGGCGTCAAGCCGCGCTTTGGCACCGCCGGTCAGTGCCAGCGTCGGCGCGCCCGACGGCGCGTTGACCACGCCGATGTCGCGCATGAACACGCCGGCCTTGAATCCGGTGCCGACCGCCTTGGAAAACGCCTCCTTGGCGGCGAACCGTTTGGCCAGCGTCGCGGCATAGTTGAGCGGGCGCCTGGCTGCCTTGCGCAGCTCGACATCGGTGAACACGCGGTTCTCGAACCGCATCCCGAACTTGTCGAGCGTCGACTGGATCCGTTCGATGTTGCAGAGGTCTGAGCCGATGCCGATGATCATAGCCTTCCTCCCGCTTGCTCGGGGAGGAGATTGAAATGAACACTCAACGCGCCGCGTCCATCAGATCGCGCATCCGTTTCACCACCGGGGCGAGGCCGTCGAAGATCGCCTCGCCGATCAGGAAATGGCCGATATTGAGTTCGGCGAGCTGCGGGATCGCGGCGATCGGCACGACATTGTCGAAAGTCAGGCCATGCCCGGCATGGACCTCGATCCCGTTCTTCGCGGCCAGCGCCGCGGCGTCGGCGATACGGCGCAGCTCGGCGGTCTGCGCCTCGCCCTCCAGCTCGCAATAGCGGCCGGTGTGCAGCTCGACCACCGGCGCGCCGAGCCGCAGGGCGGCCTCGATCTGGGCGGGATCGGGCTCGATGAACAGCGACACGCGGATGTTGGCGTTCTTAAGCTCACGGACCATCGGCGCGAGCAGGTTATGCTGCCCGGCGGCGTCCAGCCCGCCTTCGGTCGTCCGCTCCTCGCGCTTCTCCGGCACGATGCACGCGGCATGTGGCGTGTGGCGCAGCGCGATACCCAGCATTTCCTCGGTCGCCGCCATCTCAAGGTTGAGCGGCACCGGCAGTTCGGCGGAAAGCCGGGCGATGTCGTCGTCGGTGATGTGGCGCCGGTCCTCGCGCAGATGCGCCGTGATCCCGTCCGCGCCCGCCTGCGCCGCCAGCAGCGCCGCGCGCACCGGATCCGGATAGCCGCTGCCGCGCGCGTTCCGGATCGTCGCGACATGGTCGATATTGACGCCGAGGCGCAGGCAGGAGGTCACGCCCCCTCGACTTTGCTCGGGACAGGCCCCGCGAC
>DATIGZ010000013.1:0-3694 GCA_035481255.1 Sphingomonas sp.
CTTGCCGCTCGCGCCGCTGCCGCTGGTTATCGACGGCGGCGCGGCGCGGCTGGGCGACGAAAAGACGGGAAACCGGATCGCCGCGACGGAGCTGCCGCTCGCGGGCGCGCAACTGCGCGTGCTCTATCCGCTCGATCCGGCGATGCGCAGCGCCAACGCCAATGCGCGGCTGGTGTCGTTGGGCGCGCTGGGTATCATCGCGGGAGCGTTGCTGCTGATGTGGCGCGCGCGCGAACGCCGCCTGCTCCAGATCGCCGCGCAGCGCGCGCTGGAGGGGCAGGTCGCCGAACGCACCGCCGAGCTGCGCGAGACCAACGCCCGGCTGGTCGCCGAAAGCGCCGAACGCGAGCGTGCCGACCAGCGCTATCGCGCCGCGCGGGAAGAGCTGGCACAGGCCAACCGGCTCGGCTCGCTGGGCCAGATCACCGCGGGCGTCGCGCACGAGATCAACCAGCCGGTCGCAGCGATCCGCAGCTTCGCGGAGAATGCGCAGGGCTTCCTCGCCAAGGGGGATGGCGCGCGCGCCGGGGGAAATCTGACGCGCATCGTCGAGCTGACCCAGCGCATCGGCACGATCACCGCCGAGCTGCGTAACTTCGCGCGGCGGCGGACGCCGGAGACGGGCGCGGTCGATGTCGATGCGGCGATCGAATCGACGCTGCTGCTGATCGGCGACCGGGTGCGCGCGCAGGGCGTGATGCTGGAGCGCACGGGCGCGGCGAACCTGCACGTCACCGCCGACCGGGTGCGGCTGGAGCAGATCCTGATCAACCTGATCCAGAACGCGCTCGACGCGCTGGCGGAACGTGACGGCGGGGTGATCCGCATCGTCACCACGCGGGCCGCGGACCGGGTCGGGATCGACGTGGCCGACAACGGCCCCGGCGTGCCGGGCGAGCTTGCCGGAGAGCTCTTCATGCCGTTCGTCACCGGGCGCGCGGAGGGGCTGGGCCTGGGACTGCCGATCGCGCGCAACATCGCGCGCGACTTTGGCGGCGAGCTGGAGCCGATCACCTCGCCGCTGGGCGGCGCGGCGTTCCGCCTGACATTGCCGGCGGCTGCGTATGACTGAACCCGCAATCCTCTTCGTCGACGACGACGCGGCGCTGCGCGAGGCGAATGTGCAGACGCTCGAGCTTGCCGGACTGGCGGTCCGCCCCTTTGCCGGCGCGCAGGCGGCGCTCGGCGCGATCTCCCCGGACTTCGCGGGCGCTGTGATCACCGATATCCGCATGCCGGGAATGGACGGTCTGCAATTCTTCGAGCGCATCCGAGACATCGACCACGAAATCCCCGTCATCCTGATCACCGGCCATGGCGACGTGCCGATGGCGGTGCGCGCATTGCAGGACGGCGCGTTCGACTTCCTTGCCAAGCCGTTCGCCACCGGACACCTCGCCGCATCGGCCGCCAAGGCGTTGGCGGCGCGGTCGCTGGTGCTCGACAACCGGCGGCTGCGCGCGGACGCGGCGGCGCGGACGGACAGCCCGCTGATCGGCGACACCCCGGCGATGGTGCGGCTGCGCGAGACGATCGCACAGGTCGCCCGTGCCGATATCGACGTGCTGATCGAGGGCGAGACCGGGACGGGCAAGGAGCTGGTCGCGGCGATGCTCCACCGCGGATCGCCGCGCAGTGCCCGGCCGTTCGTCGCGGTCAATTGCGCGGCGCTGCCCGAAACGCATGCCGAGATCGAGCTGCTCGGCCATGTCGCCGACGCGGTGCCGGGCAGCCGCTTCGCACGGACCGGGCGGATCGAGGCATCGAACCGCGGGACGCTGTTCCTCGACGATGTCGACGGGATGCCGCTGTCGGTGCAATCGCGGCTGCTGCGGGTGATCGAGGAGCGCGAGGTGCTGCCGCTGGGCGAGCAACGCCCGATCCCGCTCGACCTGCGCGTGATCGCTTCGGCCAAGCCCGGGCTGGAGGCCCTGATCGAACAGGGCGCGTTCCGCCGCGACCTTTATTTCCGGCTCAACGTGGTGCGGCTGTCGATCCCGCCGCTGCGCGAGCGCCGCGCCGATATTCCCCCGCTGTTCGCCGCGTTCGTGCAGGAGGCCGCGGCGCAGGCGGGCCGCAGCGATTTCCGGATCACCGACGCGGTTCGCCGTCACCTGATCGACCATGACTGGCCCGGTAATGTGCGCGAGTTGCGCAACTTCGCGTTCAGCGCGGTACTGGGCCTGACCGAGGCGGCGGGCTGGGAGGCCGCCGATCAGGGCCTGACCGAGCGCGTGCGCGCCTATGAGGAAATGCTGATCCGCGAGGCGCTGCAGTCGGCCAACGGCCGGGTCGGCCGCGCGCTGGAGCTGCTGCAACTGCCGCGCAAGACCCTCTATGACAAGATGGCGCGCGCGGGGATCGTGCCGGGGGCTTATCGGGCCTCGCGCAAACGTCTGAAATAGAAGGGCTGTCCGGGCGCCGGACGGCTGCACCCTTCCCTGCGCATCAGAACGCGTCATGATGGCGCCGGGGAGGGCATCGCATGACCAGCAACATCATCAGGGAAGTCGCCGAGCAGGCACTGGCGGAAGCGGCCGAGGCACGGAAATTCATGGAATTCCATGAGATCCTGTTCCTGGGACCAACAGGTATCACCGATCCGGGCCGGCATTATGACAATTATGCCAACATGATCTGGAACCGGATCCTGAGCCTCCACGACGACTGCGCTCTTCTGCTCGGCGCCGACCGCATTCCGGCGGCGTGCGCGATGGCCCGGTGCATCCTCGAAACCTATGCCGTGGGAGAATTCTCGAAGCACGAAGTGGCGAAGGCATTCGGCAAGGGCGGGATCGCCGCCGCCGGGGAAGTGGTTCTCGCTTACATCAACAGCTCGAGACTGAAGGTCGAGGAGCAAAAGCGGTTCAAGGCCGGAACATTCTCACGGGACGACTATCACTTCACCGAGCAAGCGCTGCAACGCATGACCAATGAAGAAGCCGTCTCGAAGCATATCCTGAATGCGCTGAGGAACCTCTTCAAGCGCGAGATGGACATCACCCAGCGCAACGAGAGTCAGTTCGAACTGACCTACGAAACGCTGTCCGAATGGACTCATCCGTCGCAGACGAGCCTGTTTCATGCGTTCGCGAAACAGGCGTGGACCGTCGAGACCAGCGCCGGTCTCATATCGATTTGGGACGGCGCGCTCGCGGCATGCGCCCGCGGAATGCACTTCGTGACGGCCGTGCCCGAACTGGTCGGCAATATGAAGGATGTCGCGGATCAGCTGAGCGAAGCTTACGCGTCGGCCGCGTAGCCCACCACGACTGCCCGCCATGGCCAGCCGCTGAATGCGGGAGCCGACGCTCCCGCCACGATCCCATGCGAGAAAAACCCCGCCGCCGCGCCGGAGCCTGACACCCCCCTCCTATAATGGTCGGAAAGACTTCGGTTCCGAGTGGGGGTTGCGACAATGAATGATGGTGCCGTCGAATTTCGAGTGAGCGTGCCGCCTTCCGTCACGGTGCGGACCGTCGCGGAATTCAGGTCGGACCTGCGCGACGCCTGTGGCTCCCATTCCAGCATCCTGCTCGACATCGCCGGTCTGAAGGAAGCCGATCTCAGCTTCGTCCAGGTCGTCTACGCCGCCCGGTATCAGATGGACAGCGCGGGCGGATCCCTCAGGCTGGCTGGCCCTGCCGCCGCCGGCGCTCCGATCGCCTCGCTGCTGGCGCGCGCGGGCTTCACC
>DATIGZ010000014.1:0-4223 GCA_035481255.1 Sphingomonas sp.
CCTGCCTCGCCGGGCTTGCGCCCGGCGAGGTTGGCGCGGGGACTCACCCCGGTTAGGAAGGTGCGCGATGAAGTCCGAAGCCGATCACTTGCCCGAGAAGCAGCAGCGCGAGCTCGAGCGCGTGCGCGACATCCTGCTTGAGGAATTCGAGAAGGCGATCGCGCCCGCGACCAAGCCCGAGAAGCGCAATGGCAAGATACTCAAGATCATTCTGTTCGGGAGCTATGCGCGCGACGACTGGGTGGACGAGCCGGAGAATGGCTACCAGTCCGACTTCGACCTCCTGATCGTTGTCAGCCACGAAGACCTCACCGATGTCGCCGACTACTGGTATGTTGCGGAGGACCGCATCGCGCGCGATGCGGCGATCGGACGACCGGTCAACATCATCGTGCATTCGCTCGACGAGGTGAACCGCAGCCTGTCGCGCGGCGAGTATTTCTGGACCGACATCGCGCGCGATGGCGTCGCGCTCTACGAACTGCCGTGTCATCCACTGGTGACGCCGAAGCCGCTCACCCCAGCCGACGCGCATCGCATGGCGAAGGAGTATTTCGAGCATTGGCTTCCGCTAGCCGATCACGCTCGTTCACTATCGGAAACCAGCGTGCAGAATGGCGTGCTCCGTGACGCCGCGTTTATGCTTCACCAAGCGACCGAACGTCTGTTCATCTGTTTCCTGCTCGTGCGAACGCTGTATTTCCCGCGCTCGCACAACATCAAATTCCTGCGTTCGCTCGCGGAGGATAAGGAGCCGCGACTGGTCGAGGCGTGGCCGCGTACGACAAAGGCGGATCGCGCGCGGTTCGAGCGGTTGAAGCGTGCCTATGTCGAGGCGCGCTACTCGGCGAGCTACGCGATCACCAGCGAGGATCTGGATGCGCTGGCCGCATCGATTGAGCGACTGCGCGAGATCGTCGCAGCCGTCTGCGCGGAACGTCTGGCCGAGCTGGATTCCGCCGCAAGCGTGTGACCGGCCGATAGCTCGACCGGCCACGAACGCCACCTGTCAGTTCGATTTTGCGGGGCGCTTCTTGGCCGCGCGGCTCTTCTGGCCAAGGCCGATCTTCTTCGCCATCTCTCGCCGCTGCGCCGAATAATTCTCGGCGACCATCGGGTAATCGGGCTTGAGATTGTAGCGCGCGCGATACTCCTTCGGGGTCAGTCCGTGCGTCGAAAGGTGGCGGCGCAGCGTGCGATAGGGCTTGCCGTCGATCAGCGAAATGATGTGATCCTTCGACCCGAGCGACTTGCGAACAGACACCGCCGGCGTGAATTCCTGCACGGCTTCGGCGCTGCTTTGCTCGCCATCTTCAACCGCAGGAGCGTTCGACAATTCAGTGATCGTTGCGTGCATGGTGCGCAGAAATGCCGGCACTTCGTCCGCTGCGACGCGGTTATTCTGGTTGCCGAGCCAGGCAATGGTGAGCTCGGTTGCAAGCTCGACAGCGTTCAATGAATTGTCGTCCGGCATGCGCATTCCTTCTCAAATTTCGGCGCCCTAAAGCTCAATACATCCATATTGGATGTTTCCGCGAAGTCGAGTGATCGACGTGCTTAATTGCATCTATGCGCGGTCAATTCTTTGACCGTCGGCAATGCACCTTTGCCAGCACGGCGCGGTTGAATTGCAACCGGCGGCTTATCCATTGCCGTCCAGAGCAAGAAGGGAGGGGGAGGGGCGGGAGAACAAGATAAAGGCAGTGTCTCGCGACCCCTGCCAAGTGATTGTCTGCACATCCTTTTTCAACGAGACTGGCGCTGCGTGTCACGAGACAGCGTTCGCTGGAATAGCGGAAATCCGTCGTTCTCGTCGCCAAATCGCGAGACTCGAGGCGCAGAATGCTGAGCGGCGTTTCGGCGCCTGCGGCAATGACGCGCAGCGGTACGCGAGCCCAGCCGGTCCGTGACGCGGCTGTCCTTCGCAAGGCGCAGGTTGAGCGGATTCGCTCGCTCACACGACCTTCGCGGCCTTGCAGCCGAGCACCGCGGGTTGTCGCCCGGCGAAACCACAATCTGACGGAGGCTGGCTGACTTTGCGACCGGTCTGCGGTCGGCGTGCGGAGCGCGGTGCCATCGCCAAGCGTTCATCTGGCGAGGAGATGAAATGATGACCGAGAAATCCGATCGCAAGCCTGTCACTGATCCTGGGCGCGCCGGCAATCCGTTCGACAGCAAGTCAGGTTACTCTGGCCAGGAATATCATCGTGATCGCGAAGCGGCCGAGTTGTTGCGCGATCCGCCCGGCGGCAAACGCGCTGCCGACCAGAAGGTCGATGAAGATGCGAACGATCCGCCCGAAGCCGGTCGTCGCGCCAGCTTCGACCCCGATACGGGCGACGTTCACGGTTCAGGCGCAGGGGCCGGCGGCGGCAATCCCGGCGAGGACTATGACAGCGATCCGGTGGCCGGCGGCGGCTAGGCGGCCCCTGCGTCGACGCGTTAGGCGCTTGCGCTGCCGACCAGCGCCGCGCGCGCGACGCGAAGGATCAGCATTTGCTCGGCATCGTTCGCTGTGGAGTTTCCCCAGCTCAACGCCGACGTCGCGCCTCGCAGATCATTCCAGATGTGATCGGCCACGCGCTGAAGCTCCTCGCCACTCGGCAGCCGGCCCTGCGCGATGCAGGCAATGACCTCAGGCGCGATCGTCGCTGGCGATTCCATGGCTGATCCTCTCGTTGCCGCCTAGGTAGGTGTTGCCCGGCATTCGTGAAGGTGCGACGGGCCTGACTTGCGACGAACCGACGTGCCTCGTCTCCCCTTCCTCTTGCCAGATGTTGGCGCATAGTCGGCCTCTGGCAAGGATGGGCGCCGCGACGTTGCGTAGTCCTCAGGATTCCGCCGCTAAATCTCCGAACAGAGGTAGCTCGGCCTGATCGGCATCGATCTCGAAATTGGATACGGTGACGCCGACGAGGCGGACGCCGAGTGTGATCGGGTAGAGCGAGCGGACGAGATCGAGGCTAGCTTGGCGCAACTGCGCCCGATCGCGCAGCGCGAGCGGCGCGGTGCGACTTCGCGTCACCTGCCTGAAGTCGGCATATTTTGCTTTGACCGTAACCGTTCGCCCGAACATTTCGCGCGTCTCGCACCAGTGCGCGACATCGTCGGCCATGCGCAGCACGCCGGCCTCGATCTCCTTATGGTCGGCCAGGTCACGGTCGAATGTCGTCTCGGAGCCTGACGACTTGCGCTCGCGATTGGGGGTGACCGGTCGATCATCGATGCCGCGGGTGACGCCATGATACCATTCGGCCGAGCTTCCGAAATTCGCCGCGAGAAATGCCAGCGACCTGGCCTTGAGATCGGCGCCGGTCTCGATGCCGAGCCGCTTCATCTTCCCCTAAATCGCCGGGTTGGGGCGCAGCGAGACGGCGCGTTTCTATGCGATCGGCCCGATCGAGGAGGCGCGCGCCTATCTGCGTCACCCGCTGCTCGGCGCGCGCTATCTCGAATGCGTCAGCGAGCTCCAGGATCTCGATGCGGCGGATCCGATCGCGGTGTTCGGTGGGATCGACGCCGTGAAGCTGCGGTCTTCGCTCACCCTATTTGAGGCGGCTCGGCCGCTTGCCCTGTTCGAGGCGGCGCTCGCGCGCTGGTTCGGTGGCATTGCTGACCCGGAAACACTACGCCTGCTCGACGGAAGCGCCGGATAAGCGCTGACCACGCCAATTGCCTGCCAATTTTCCGCTTCTGTAGGTTGAATGTCGCGCGCTGCAGCCGTTCCGCCGGGTCGTGCGAGAGCCTGAAATCGGTCATTCGATCAGACCGTCAGCTGGGGGCAGCTATTGGGTGGGAAGCGGTCTGGCGGCTCGCAAAGCCGTATCGTGCACAGCGGACATGGCCACTGCGATTACTCGCGCCATCCGTCGCGGGAGTAATCAAGCAGCTTCCGGACGACAGCCGCTGGCATTGCCACCATCTTTCCATTTACACGCGCCCTTACTGGCGCTGGGTTGTCACCCCAGTCCGGATACTCGATCAAGATCGGCTCCCGGTCTTCTTCGCCCGCCACAAAGACTACGATCCGCGGCAGAAACTCCCGCGATGAGATATCGCCATTTGGTAAGCTCGAGTCACAGATGGCGCTCATCGCGGCCTGCCAGAATGCTCGCGTCATCGAGCTTCCATCGCCCTTCTCGATAATTTCGTTCGGAGACGGGAAGATGCGCCGTTCCATGCCAATCGGAAACACTCGCACCCTAACGAGGTCTCGCGGTTTG
>DATIGZ010000015.1:0-3200 GCA_035481255.1 Sphingomonas sp.
CGCCACCACTTCGCCGACATCGACCCCGGCGAGCAGCCAGTAGAAGAGCGGCAGCACGCCCCAGATGCCATAGGCACCCAGCCCCTGAAGCAACCCGCTGCGGTCGAGGCGCTCGGGCGCGGGGGCGGGATCGGCGCGGGCCATGGCGGGCAAGTAGGTACGATGCCGCGCCGCGCCAAGGCATCCCGCCTTGTCCGCGGCGAAGCCAAACTGTTGCAGATGAAACTTCAGGCCTTTTCGGGCTTGCGCGCGGCCGCGACCTCGTCAGCGGTGACGCCGAGCAACTTCGCCCAGTCGATCCGCACCAGCGCGACCAGCGCGGCGAGCATCGTCACCTGCAGCGCGATCCCCCACGGGCTGGTCAAATTCTCCATGAACGCGTCGCCGATGCTGGAATGCTGGATCTTGCGCGCGGTCCAGCCATAGAGGGTGTAGGTGAACAGCCGCCCGACGAAAAAGGCAGCGGTGAAGCCGAGCAGCGGAACGCGGGCGAGGCCGACCGCCATGAACAGCTGCGCCGACGGCAGTGGCGAGAGCAGGAACAGCCCGAGCGCCAGGAAGATATTATGGCCGCGGCGGTGGAGCGCGATCCGCGCGGCCTCCAGATTGTCGCGCAGATGTTGCGGCAGCCGCCCCGCGAAGATGCGGCATCCCCAAGCGAGCGTGAAGCGACCCAGCGACGCCGCGACCGCGGCCGTCACCACCAGCGCCCACAGCGGAAGCTGTCCGTTCAGGCCATAAAGCACCACGATCGACCAGGTCGGCGGAGCGAAGGCGGGGAGCAGGTTCAGGCCGAAGACGAGGAAGAATAACGCGGCATAGGTCATGCCGTCTGCGTGAAGCCCGACCGGCCGTCACGCAAGCGGAACCTTGCCGGCACGGTCAGGTGCGGATCAACCCGCCGACCGGTTTTGCGCTTTGCCCGGGAAACAGCGACGGCATGACCCGCCGCGGATCGATCCCGAAATGCGCCGCCGCCGCGCCGCCGATCACGCTGTCGAGGCTCGCGGTCGGCTTGAGGTCGCGGCCCTCGTAAAGCGCCGCCTCGCCCAGCCCCGGCCAGTCGGCGGCGACCCGGCCGCCCTGCACAGCGCCGCCAAGCAGCCACGCGACCGAGGCGGTACCGTGATCGGTCCCCGCGGTGCCGTTGACCTTGACCGTGCGGCCGAACTCGGTCGCGACCAGCACCACCGTCTTGCCCCATAGCGGACCCAGCCCGGTCTTGAGCGAGGCGATCATCTGATCGAGGCCATTGAGCTGCCCGGCCAGCCGGCCGCGCTGCTGTGCGTGCGTGTCCCAGCCACCGGTCTCGATCATCGCGATGCGCGCACCCTTGTCCGCGGCGAGCAGCTTGGCGGCGAGCGCGCCGGTCGCGGCGGCGTTGCGGCCATTGTCGGCGGCGAGATCGCTGGTCAGCGCGCGCGTCGCCGTCGCCTGCTGCCAGATCGCATGAAGCTGCGGATCCTGGGCGTAGAGCATCGATACGCGCCCGAGCAGATCGTCCGACGCATCGGGCAGTGACGAGGGGGCGTAGGACGACACCTCGACCTTGCCGCGCATCGCCATCGGGATCGTCGCGGCGACCGCGATCGCCTTGCGCTCGTCATCGGGCAGCACGCCAAGCAGACGGTTCAGCCAGCCGTCCTTGAGCTGGTATGCCGAGGTGCCGCCGCTTTCGAGCACATTCTGCGCATCGAAATGCGAACGGTCGCGATAAGGCGAGGCGACGGCGTGGACGAACAACGCCTCCTTCGCCGCATAGAGCCCGGCGACGTTCTTGAGGCTGGGGTGCAGCGCGAACATCGCGTCGAGCCTGGGCGCCTCGGCGAAATCCTGCGCCAGCACGCCGCGCTGGGCGGCGAAGGCGGGGTCGCCGACCGGCGCCACGGTGGCGAGTCCGTCGGCGGCGCCGCGCTGGATGATGAAGACGAAGCGCTTGTCCGTCGCCGCCTGCGCAAAGGCGAGGCGCGGCGCGAACCCCAGCGAGAGCGCGCCCGCAGTGCCGGTGAGGACGAAATTGCGGCGTGAAAGCATGACCTTATCTCCGCAGGAATTCGGGTGAAACGAGCATCAGCGCGACGCTTTGCGCCGGACTTTCGGCGCGGGCGATGGCTTGCTGCGTGGTCGCGCTGAGGGCATCGGGAAAGAGCTGCGCCGCGCGAGTGCGACCGTCGATCGTCTCGCGCGTCCGCGATGCGAACCGCTCGGCCGCCTCCACCCGGCGCATCACCGCGTCGGGTCCCGCCCAGCTCGCGGCGATATCGTCATAGCCGGCGGGCGAGCCCGGGCGCCACACCGGCTGGCCGAGCTGGTTGAGCAGGCCCAACACGGCCTGCGCCGGCACCTCCTGCGTGCCCAGCGCGCGCATGGTCGAGATCGACCATTCCCATGGTGTCTTGAACTTGACCGGTTGCGGCACCCACGCCTCGGGCGCGTCGATCAGCGCACGATAGACGGCGGGCAGGTCGCCGCCCGATTTGAGGAAGGCGGTTTCCAGCTTGCCGACCAGCGCAGGCGGCGGCTCATCGCCCGCGAAGTGGCGCGCGAGCTTGGTTGCGATGTGCTTCGCCGTCGCGGGATGCACCGCAAGGTCGTCGAGCACCGCCGAGGCCTGCTTTTCGCCCTGCTGATCATAGCGCTTGCCGATGATCGTGCGCGGCCCGGCTTCATGGATGCGCGGCGCGAAGGCGAAGGCGCCGCCTTGCCCGCCCGCTTGTGCCAGCCGCGCGCCCTGCCCCCGGCCGAGACCCGCCACGGTCCATCCTGTCATCGCGCGGGCGAATTCGGTGACATCGGCCTGGCTGTAGACGCTGCGCACGCCCAGCGTGTGCAGTTCAAGGATCTCGCGCGCCAGATTCTCGTTGAGGCCCAGCCGCTGCGGCCCTTGCTGGCGCTGTGCGAAACGCTGTCCGACCGGACTGTTGGGGCCGACCGACTGCGCCTGATCGAGGAAAAGCAGCATCGCCGGATGCCGTTCGACCGCGTGGAGCATATCGCGAAACCTGCCCAGCACATGCGGACGGATCGCGTCGAACTCGAACCCGCCGGTCAGGCCGACCATCACCTGCTTGTCCGCCGAGACCGCGAAATGATTGGCCCAGAAATGCACCAGCCGCTCGACAAAGGGCGCCTCGCTGACAAGCGCAGCGGCTCCGCGCGCGCCGACCGCCTGCATCAGATACTGGCGCGATGCCGCGCCC
>DATIGZ010000016.1:0-4639 GCA_035481255.1 Sphingomonas sp.
GGCCGCGGGTGATCGCGGCCGGATCGCCGGAGACATCGTCATGGCGGCGATAGCTGGTCGCCATCGCGATCAGCAGCGTCACCGCGTCCGCCCCCTCGATCGTCAGGCTGTCGCCCGCGCCGATGACACGCCCGCCGTTCGCGATCGCCTTGAGCCGTGCCTCGAACCGCAGCGCGCCGGGGATGCTGAAATGATCGTTGTTGCGGCCCGACAGGACCAGCATGTCGCTGCCTTCCGCCGCGGCCTGCCAACTCTTGAGAGGGCAGGTGAAGCGCAGCTTTGCCGAAATCGCGCCGGGCTTGTCCGCCGTCAGGTGCACCGCGACCACCTGATCGACCGGGGAAGCAATGACGCGGCGGCGATAGGTCGCGCCATTGGCGGTGAAGCGCGTCTCGGCCAACGCGCTGTCGAGATCGAGCTCACGGCGATAGGCGCTGGCCGCGGCGATGCCGGGCATCTCGATCATCAGGCTGCCGACGGTCTGATAGGCTGCCTGGCGCAGCGGGGTTGCCATGACATTGGCGTTGGCGAAGGCCTCGGCCTCGGCATATTTCTTGTCGAAGATCAGCGTGCGCAGCGCCGCCATGTTGTCGTGGGCGCGCGGATTGGCGGGGTCATAGGAGCCGCCTGCCCATAGCGTATCCTCGTTGAGCTGGAGCTGTTCGGTCGCGGTGCCGCCGAACACCATCGCGCCGATCCGGCCATTGCCGACGGGAAGCGCCTCGACCCATTCCTTTGCCGGAGCGGTGTACCAGAGCACATGGGGATTGGTGGGCGGCGGCGTGGCGGCGCGTGTACGCATCGCAGGCAGGACGAAGGCGGCACCGGCGGTAGCGAGCAGGTTGCGGCGGTCCATCGCGATCCTCCGTCATCATCTCTGGCGACAAAGCGGCACCGGCCGGAGGTCGGCGCGTGGAGAGGAACCCGCGCCACCGGCCGGCGCCGAGGCGCCGGGGGCTCGCGCCGCGGCGGACCGCGGCGCGAGAGGTCAGAATTTGTACCGCATGCCAAGGCGGAAGTTGCGGCCGCTAGATCCGTAGCTGGTCACCACCGGATCGTTATAGGCGTATTCGATGCCCGGCTCGTTGGTGAGATTCAGTGCCTCGAACGTCACGCGCAGATTCTTGAACAGCGTGAAGCTGGTCGCGAAGTCGACGTTGGTGGTCCCCGCGTTCGACACAAACTCGTTGATCAGCGGCGCGTTGCAAGCCGTGCCATTGGCCTGACGGCCCGGATCGCAGCTGCCGGTACCGACCGGATAGCGCTTCTTGTAATCGTCGCGCTTGGCGAGCGAGATGCGCGCACTGAAATTCTTGGTCTCGTAATAGACGGTGGCGTTGTACGATTTGGGCGAGGAGCCGAGCCACGGTCCCGGCGCCCAGGTTGGCGGACGCGTCACGACATTGGTGCCTGCGGTGACGTTGCCCGGATCGATCAGATACTGGAACTCCGAATCCAGCAGCGTCATGTTCGCCTGAATGCCGAAATTCCTGAGGAAGCCGGGCAGGAAGGTCAGATCCTGCTGATAGCTGATTTCCAGCCCCTGCAACCAGCCGCCCGGCGTGTCGCGCACCTGCCGCGCGAGCATCATTCCGTCGGCGTCGATGAACGCGCGCCGGAACGCGTCGCCGGTGGTTGCGCCCGGGAATTGCAGCTTCAGCGCCTCGCGCGCGGCCTCGTCGAGGAAGCTCGACAGCGGCGCTTCGTAGAAGGTCTGCTGAGGGAAGGAGTTCAGCTCCTTGCGGAAGCCGCCGATGCTGATCAGGCCGCCCGGCGTGAAGTACCATTCGAGCGCGACGTCGAACGAGTTGCCGCGGAATGGTGACAGCTTGGGGTTGCCCACGGTCAGCGATCCGCCGACCAGATCGCCATTGTTGGGAATGCTGATAGAGCTGATCTGCGGACTCAAATTGCCGAGCGACGGGCGTGCCATCACCTTGGCCGCTGCGAGGCGGACGTAGAGGTTCTTCATCGCCTCGAACGTGATGTTGCCGGCGGGCAGCCAGTCATCATACTCGTTCTCGCCATAGATAGCGCGGCCGGTGTTGTCCTGCCCCTGCGAGAAGATCCGCGTCTTGGCGTAGCGCAAGCCGAGATTACCCGACAGGCGGCGTCCGCCCAGCACATCGAACGCGAAATCGACCTGACCGTAGAACGCCTTGTTGTTCTCCTCGACGCTGTAGAAGCCGCGCAACGCCTTCGAGGAGAGGCGCCAGTCGCCGTATTTGTTGATGCAGTTGCAGGTGAAGCCGAAGGTGTTGTCGAACGCTTCGATCGACGGGACGAAGAAGCTGGTCGGCGTGTTGCCCTGCAGCTGAAGCCCCTGACCGAACTGAACGACGTTACCGAGCGAGGCGACGGTGACGCCGGCTTCCTTCTCGGTCGGGTTGAACAGGTCGCCGTTGCGGCGCCAGTCGACCGTGTTGAAGTTGAAGTTGCGTCCGGTGGCGCCGGCCTTGAGTGTGATCTGGTCGGTGACCGCCCAGGCGAGATCGCCCTTCCAGCCCCAATAGTTGGTTTCGGTCGTGCTGCGGAAATGCCGCATCGCCGAGAAGCCCTTCACGATTCCCCAGCTGTTCGGATCGGCGACGTTGAAGCCGGGGTCGAACTCGGGGATCGTGTCCGCCGCGCGCGCGTCATAGACGAAGGTGCCGGGGGCATCGAGACGGTTGAACTCGACCAGATAGCCATGCTGATCGTTGGTCGATTTGGATGTGCCGACCGAGAACACACCGGTCAGACGGTCGGTGAATTCATGGTCGAGCTGCGCGCTCGCCTGCAAAAATTCGGTGATGTACGAAGCGCGGTCGGCGGCCGAGCGCCAGTCCATATTTCCCAGCTCGAGATAGACGGCGTTTTGCCCCTGCACTTCGGCGGCGAGCACCTTGGTCGCGTTGCGGCCGATCAGGTCTCCGCGGAACGGCAGCGAGGCGGCCGGGCCCATATAACCGGGCGAGGCGGGGTTGGTGTAATATTCGAACGGATCGCGGTTGTTGGGATTAACGCTGAACGCATAGCCAGGCAGCGGCGTGGTGCCGAACAGCGCCTGACCGCAATCCTGCCCCGCGACTAGCTGGCTTTCGACCACCGGTGCACAGGAACCGGGGTAGAGGCCGCGACGCTGCGCATCGGTCAGCGCCGAGCCGCCCGGTGCCGCCACCGTCGGCGGGTTGGCGTTCATGTTGTACTGGGCGTTGGTGTTGTTGCGGTTGAGGCCGATCGATGAGAGCTGATAGTTGGTGCTGTCGCTCTTGAAGCGCGAATAAAGCCCGTCGATGCTGAGCCGCGTCTTCGACGAGAATTCGATTTGGATCGCGGCGGTGACGCCGAGGCGCTCGGTCTCGACATTGCGCTGGTTGAGCGATGCGAGCGTCGGAATTCGGATCTGGGAATCGTTGCAGCCCGGGCTGTTGACGTTGAGCGTCGCGACCGGCTGGGCCAGCGCCGCGGCGCAGCCCGGATGCAGCTTGGCCCATGCCGCCGGGTTCGATCCGGTCAGCTCGGCATAGGCGGCGGGGTTTGAGATCGGGTTGTAGTAGTTGGCCGGATTGGCCTTGTACGCGTCGAGCGCGGCACCCGTCAGGTTGGTCGGGCGCAGCGCGGTGAACACCGTACCGGTCGGCGCGGCGAAGCCGGCATAGCCGGGCAGCTCGTCGCCGGTCAGGTCGGAATTGCGATAGACATAGTCCTGGCTGCCCGACGGGCGGCCGAACGTATCATCCTCCGACGCGCGCTTGGCGTAGGCGGCGGAGACAAGGAAGCCGATCCGTCCGTCGGCGACCCGCGTCGAGGCGAGCGCGGTGAGGCGCGGATTGTGCTTCTTGCTGTTGACGTAATAGCTGTCCTCCGCGGAGATCGCGAAGGTCGTGCCCTTATAGTCGAATGGCCGCCCGGTGATCAGATCGACCGTCGCGCCCAGCGAACCTTCGTCGGCCTCGGCCGAGGAGGATTTACGCACGCGCACCGAGCTGAACAGCTCCGACGCGAAGGCGTTGAAGTCGAAGGTGCGCGACCGGTTCGGGCTGCCATCCGCGTTGTTGGCGCCGCTGGTCGACAGCGCTTCCATGTTATTGATGCGCACGCGGCTGAACCCGCCGTCGAGACCGCGCACGCTGATCGTGCGGCCCTCGCCATTGTCGCGATCGATCGAGATGCCGGGCAGGCGCTGGAGCGATTCGGCAAGGTTCGCGTCCGGGAAGTCGGCGATATCCTCGGCGTTGATCGCGTCCATGATGATGTCGGAGCGCTTCTTGAGGTCGAGCGCGCCGCGCAGCGAGGCGCGATAGCCGCTGACTACCACTTCCTGGGTCTCGCTGTCGGCTTCCGGCTGAACGGCGGCCTGCGTTCCCGCCTGCGCCTGCGTGGCCGCGACTTCGGCCGGGACGGGCGGTCCGTAAGTTTCGGCATGCGCGCCGGCCGATGCCAGCCCGATCAGCAGTGCCGCCGACGACGCTCCGATGCGAATCGCGAATTGCGCAGAGCTGTAGCTCTTCATCCCCCAGATCTCCTCTCTTGGCGCTTATCCCTTCTGTCCGCCCCCGGATGAGGAATGATAGCGCTACCATTTGTACTGATAGCGGTATCAGGGGCGGATCGCAACTATTTTCTGACACCGGTGACAACGTTGCCTTTTCGTGGA
>DATIGZ010000017.1:0-3157 GCA_035481255.1 Sphingomonas sp.
GTGCGCCTCTATCTGAAGGCCGGCGCGATCGACGAAGCACATCTGGCGATCGCACCGGTGATCCTCGGCCGCGGCGAAGCCCTGTTCGAGGGGATCGACCTGCCCGCGCTGGGTTATCGCGTGGCCGGGCAGGAGCCAGGCGAGCATGCGCTGCATCTGCTTCTGACGCGCGGCTGACCAGCCGGGACAATTCGGGCGGGATTGTGGCGACCGGCTGAACCTCAGGTGAAAAGGACCGTCCGCCGCCATTTTCAGCCCGGTTCGAACCGCCCCTTCCGCGCCACGCTTCGTCCCGCCCCACCGCAGGCACGCGTGCGAAGCCGCGTCTTTCGCCGCGCAACCCGGCGCGGCGATGATCCGTTCCTCTCCCCGGTTCATGGCAACATGAGGAGACGAACGATGCGAACCCTGCCCCTTACCGCCGCTGCGGCGCTGGCCGCCCTGACGATGCCCGCTCTGACCGCCGCCCCGGCGCTGGCGCGTGACCGGATCGACCGGATCTATGACGACAGCAACAGCCACTATCTCGACTACAAGACGTCGATCAGCGAGGCGAAGCGCGAGTTGCGCAAAGATCTGGCCGATGCGGACGACGAGGCCGACCGGGTCGATGCCTATGCCGAATATGAGGCCGAGCTCGCCGACGCGGAGAAGGATTTCCGCAAGGAGATGGCCGAGAAGGGCTATCGCATCCCCGCGGGCCGCGTGACCGTCACCGAGGTGTCGATGCTGTCGCGCTAAGGCACTGATTTCCTGAGCTACATGGTCCGGACCGCAAGGTTCGGCAGGGCGGGAGCAGCATCCGCGCGGACAGCGTTTCGCGGATGCGGCTTCCGCCCTTAAATCTCAGCCGGCGCACCAGCCTTCGCGGGCGCCACCGGCGTAGCGGCGCGCGAGCCCCTCGGCGACCAGCGTTTCGCCAACCCCAAGTCCGTCGACCGAAACGAGGCGCAGCTGGCGGCCGTAGCGGTCGGTGTCGCGCCCCGCGATTTCGAGCGCCACCCTTCCCGAATTGAGCAGTGCATGGAGTCGCCGCGTGGCGGCCGCGCCAAGCTCCGCCTCGCGTGCACAGCGCGCGGGATGGGTTTCGGGCGTGTCGATATCAGCGATACGGATCTTGGCTCCGCCCATCCGGAAGGTATCGCCATCGACCACGCAGTTATTGCCGCCGCCGCGGTGGCAGAAGGTGAAGCGGGTACGGGTGGCGTAGCCGCCCGACGGTCCGGTCATCGCCTGGGATATGGACGCGCCGGACGGGTTCCATGCCGGTAGCATCACCCATGCCGCGCCACCGGCGACGCCCGCCAGCACCATCCCGGCCAATGCTCGCCAGCCCGGACCGCGGCGCGCGGGATAGCGGCGTTGGCGAAACACGGAGCGATACGCGTCCCGGTTGTTCCGGAAGGAGCCTCGGCGGTGCAGATCGAACGGGTGCTTCACGCGCGGAACGCTTTCATGCGCCGGCTTCTAGCGGCTGCCAGCCGCCAAATCCCTTCGGGACGTCGCGAATTTGGCGGCGCTTGCCGCCATTTCGGACCCCGGCGATACATCCGTTTCGGAGCTGACAATCGCCAAAGCGGCGCAATCTCCCGCTAATGCCGTCAGGTGAGCGAGCGGGGGCGGATCATCCATGTGTGCGAGGGCTGCGGCACGCCGGGCGTGACGCGCGAGGCATGGGCGGCGTGGGACGTGGAGACGCAGCGCTGGGTGCTGGCCGAAATGTTCGACTATGCCTTTTGCCACCGCTGCCACCGGCGGACGCAACTGGAGGAACGCGTGGTGGAGGGGGAGTAGTATGACGGGATGGCTTGTTGGAGGGCATTCTGGCGGCGGCGACACTTCAGGCACCGGCGACCCTGCTGGAGAAACCGCCGCGGCTGAATGACGACCTTGCCTCGGCCAACGCCGATCCGGAGTTCGCGGCGGAATGCGCCGCCACCTATTTCAGGCGCGACCCGCGGGCACCGGATCACACGGATGCTGATCGCGGGGAGTTGCTGAAGGTCTGTCGAGCTCTCTCCTGCGCCACCCTGGTCCATGGCCGGGTGGCGCCTTTTGCCGGTTGGAACGGGAAGATTCAGAGGTGCGGAGCCACGTCCGCTTCGAGCTGATCGGCCGAGTTTTCGAACGCGTCGGCTTCGGTCTGTTTCTTTAGCCGCTCGGCGTGTTGCGGGATCGGAACGGCGGGGTCGAGATGGATGATCCTGGCACCGGTGGGGGCCAGTGCCGCCACGGCCCGGTCGCGCCAGGCGGCAGGGACGGCGACGAAGATCCACGCGCGGCCGAGCGACCCCGCCTTCACCCCGCGCACGGCCTCGGCAAGAACCCGGACGAGGTGCTCGGGCGGAGCCAGCGACGCGATCGCAACCGCGTCGCCATCCCGCTTCGCGTCCTTCAGCGCCCCCCGCAACCAGGTTTCGGACGGCTTGTAGTCGGCGGCCTCGGGCGACCGGAGAACCTGCGCCGAGAGGAGGACTTCCTCGAGGTCGGGATCGCGGCGGAGATCCGGCTCGAGACGGGAAAACGCCTCTTCGAGATAAGCATGCCAGCCCCGCTCGGTGGCGGGCGAGGGACCAAGCAGCGGGGCGATGAAGGCTGCGCGACGAGCGGCTTCGTCGGCATCGCGCGCGCGTGTCACCTCGCCTGCCCGAGCCAGCGCGCGGTCCCATGCCGGTCCCGACGGCGGCACGAGTTGCGCCGAGGCAAGATCGATGGCGATGGCGACCGTCTCCCCCGAATGCGGGAAATCCTCGCCGGGCATCGCGATCGCCAGGATGAGCTGGCGTCCGTCAGGCGACAAACGATGCTCGCCACCCCACCAGAGCGAACTCACCGAACGCGGCAAGGCACGAATATAGGTTTCGGGAAGCAGATCGGTGAGCGCAAAGGAACGGACATGCCCGCCGTCCGCGCCGTAGATCACCACCGCGTCGGGCCCGAAACCCAGCGAATACCAATTGTCGAAAGTGACGACATGTTGCCCGCCATTGGCGACCAGCGCGCGGGTTGGCGCGACCTCGTTGACCAGCGGTGCTTCCCAGATGCGGGTCCAGCCCCCTTTCTGCCCGCGCCGTTCGAGCACGGCACGGGCGGTGGCGGGCGTTTCTTCCGCCGCCTGCCCGGCACGCTCCTTTTTCGTGTCTTCGCCTTCGAGATC
>DATIGZ010000018.1:0-6684 GCA_035481255.1 Sphingomonas sp.
GGCGATCGATCGAGCCATTCGCGCCGCCGGGAGTAACGGCCTCATTCTCGTGGGGGAGCAGGAGGCCGCGTTGCGGCATATAGCGCGACCGCAAGGCCTTGCTATCGTTATCGGTTACGCCGGGACCGGCAAATCGGCGATGCTTGGCGTCGCGCGCGAAGCCTGGGAGAACGCGGGCTATACTGTGCACGGCGTCGCGCTCTCAGGCATCGCCGCTGAAAATCTTGAGCAGGGTTCGGGCATCGCGTCGCGCACGATCGCCAGCCTGGAGCATCAATGGGCGCAGGGTCGCGAGCTGCTGACGAACGGCGACGTGCTCGTCATCGACGAAGCCGGGATGATCGGCACGCGCCAGATGGAGCGCGTCATCTCGGAAGCGCAGAAGCGCGGCGCCAAGGTCGTACTCGTCGGCGATCCCGAGCAGCTTCAGGCGATCGAAGCGGGCGCGGCGTTCCGCGCGACGGCCGAACGTCACGGCAGCGCCGAGATCACCCAGATCCGTCGGCAGCGCGAGGGTTGGCAGCGCGATGCGACGCGGCAGCTCGCGACCGGCCGGACCGGGGAAGCGATCGCCGCATATGAAGAGCGCGGACACATTCGCGCCGCCGAGACGCGCGATCAGGCGCGGATTAAGCTGATCGATCGTTGGGACCGTGATCGCAGCGCCTCGCCAGATGCCAGCCGGATCATCCTGACCCACACCAATGACGAGGTCCGCGCGCTCAATATCGCGGCCCGTGACCGGCTGCGTAGTGCTGGGCAGCTTGGTGAGGACGTTGCAACTCGCACCGAGCGCGGCGATCGGGCGTTCGCGGCTGGCGACCGGATCATGTTCCTGAGCAACGAGCGCAGCATGGGCGTGAAGAACGGGACGCTCGGCAAGGTAGAGTCGGTGACGCCGGCACGGATGGCGGTGATGCTCGACGATGGCAGCGCGGTGGCGTTCGACCTCAAGGACTATGCCAGCATCGATCATGGCTACGCCGCGACGGTGCATAAGGCGCAGGGCGTGACGGTCGATCGGGTCCATGTGTTGGCGACACCCGGCCTCGACCGGCACGCCGCCTATGTCGCGCTGTCGCGGCATCGCGAGTGCGTCGATCTCCACTATGGACGCGACGACTTCGCAGATCAGGGCAAGCTGGTGTGCGCGTTGTTGCGCGAGCGCGGCAAGGACATGGCGTCGGACTACACCCGTGCGTTCGCTGACCGGCGGCAGATCAGGTTGCCCGAGCCGGTGGCGAGCAGGCTGGAGACGGTTCGGACGCGCGATCCGTTCGCGGGCCTCAAGTTGCGGCCAGCGATTCCATCGCCAAGCCGGGGAATGTTCGAGGGGGTCCTGCTCTCCGCAACGCCGTCCGCACCTGCCGCTCGGACGATGGGTTTGGAGCACGCCGTGCAGCGATTTGCCCGCGCGGCAGCCGACATCCTGCGCTTACGCAACGATGGCTATACCGAGCTGCCGCACCAGCGCATCGCGTTCGACAAGGCACGAGAAGCGCTTGACGCGGTGCGTCCCGAGGCTTCGCGTGATCTACGCGCCGCGTTCAGCCGCGAGCCGGGCCTCGTCAGCGAAGCGGCGCAGGGCCGCACCAGCGCTGCCATTCGCGCGATGGCGCTCGAAGCGGAACTGCGCGCCAACCCGGAGCGGCGGGCCGATCGGTTCGTGGAGGATTGGCGGAAGCTCGCCCGCGAGCACAGCGCGCGTCGCCATGCCGGAGACGAGAGCGGTACGCGCGCGATCGGCCAGCAGATGGCCGCGCTGGGCAAGAGCATCGAACGCGATGCCCAGGCCGAGTCGCTGGTTAGAAAGCGGCTACCAGAACTCGGAATCCGACCACGCGCGGGAGGCTCGATATCCCACAGCATCCAGGACTGGCTCAGCCTCTCGCGTGGACGCGGGCTTGGGCGATAGGCCCGCCAAATGGACCAGGATCGCGCTCCCGACATGGACACCAGCCTTGCCGCCCATGCGTTCGGCGAACTGCGTGCCGAGGTCAGTCTGCTTCGCCGCGCCGTCGAGCGATTGACCGACGAGCGCACCTCTCAGCCTGACTATGCCCCTAGTCTGGAAGCGATCAGCAAGCGGCTGGAGGATGTCTGTGGATGGGCGCAGAAGGTATCCGAGAGGCCGGCGCTCAAGCTCACGCCCGAGAGCCTCGGCCGCGAGATCGTCGCGGCGAGCAAAAGTAGCCGTGAACAGGATCGGGCGATGCTGGAGCGCGCTGCTGGTGGCATGGATGCTGCTACAGACCGGATCGACGCGATTCTCGAGCGAGCGCGATCGGCGGCTGCGCAAAAACATGAGCTGCTTCACAATCGCATCGCCTTTGCGGTCGCGGGCATAGCGTTGTTTGCGATCCTCCCCGGCCCAATCGCGCGGGCTCTACCAGCGAGCTGGGCAATACCGGAACGGATGGCCACCCGCACGCTTGGCACGGATATGTGGAATGGTGGCCAGCGGTTGATGGGGAAGGCCGATCCTGAACGTTGGCATCAGGTCGTCGCCCGCAATCATCAATGCGGGCGAGAGCGCAGGCGATAGCGGCGGCTAAGCGCCCTCATATCGGACGTTCGATGCATCTCCTGGGAATCCCGAAACCGGCCATTCGTTCGCGCGATGGGCAAACGACGGTCAATGGGTAGGGAGCTGTCATTCCGCATCACTCGACCCAAAGGTAGACTTCGGCCCATGTAAGAACGCAGATAC
Organism: Sphingomonas sp.; assembly: GCA_035481255.1. Lineage (GTDB taxonomy): Bacteria > Pseudomonadota > Alphaproteobacteria > Sphingomonadales > Sphingomonadaceae > Sphingomonas. The sequence continues at coordinate 2,711 of DATIGZ010000018.1, forward strand.
TATCGGGTGATGCTGGGCGTCTCCAGTTCTCACCTTCATATCGAGGGCGACGGAGACGCGCTGAAGTTGGTCGGCAACCGAACGCTTTGAGATTTGGAAGCAAATACGATGCGGTTCTGTTCACCCTTGATTGGAACGACGGCAATCTTGTTTCCAAACGCCTGCCGCAGACGACTTTTGGTGGTCCGGCGCGCGAGGATATTGCTGCACAGATTGACGACGAGGACGCCATCGTCACTCAGCCTGTCCCGACAGTTTCGATAGAATTCGGAATCATCAAGGCGCCGCGCCTGCCCGTGCCTGCCGAAGCCATCGACCAGAATGACATCGGGGTGTGATCGATCGTCGCGCACGAAATCGGCGCCGTCGGCCTCGACCACGCGAAAGCGGGCGTCATCGCATGGAACCTGAAAGCGGTCGCGCAACGCGATTACCCGCGGGTCGATTTCAACGACCGTGATGTCAGTGTCAGGAAGATGACGGTAGCAGAATTTTGCCAGCGATCCGCCGCCCAGGCCGATCATCTCGATGCGGCTCGGTGCTGGGCAAGGCAGCAGGAAGCCCATCATGACGCGGGTATAGTCGAGAAGCAACGCGCTCGGGTCGCTGACACGCATCGCGCTCTGCGTCATCGCAGGCGTGAACAACAATGCGCGCAAGTCGCCGAGTTCGAATAGTGCTGGACCATCGATGCCAAACGGGGCGTCGAACATCAGCGCAACGTCGTGAGCGGCGCGCCCGTGGGTGCGCAGACACGCCGCCACTGCCGGGTGCCGTTGGTCAAGCGCACCAACGACATCGAGCAACAGGCGGACCTCGGCCTGATCGCAGTTTACACCGGGTCCGCGGCGGGTGGCGGGCGGGTCAAATGGGAAGGCCACACCGTCAGGCATCCCGGCGCAGCCCCGAATTCGGATTGGTGGTAGCCTTGTCGTTCCCGGCCCCTGTGCGCTCGAATTCCATGTCTATCCCCGACTTCCGGGAGCTGGCTCCCGTTCATGGTTGCAGTAGGAGAAAGTCTATATCATAATGATAGGTGTATTGTTGAGATTGTAATTTGATGTTTCATATATCACGAGAGGGGTCATGATCACATCACAGCAGATGCGTGCCGCGCGCGCCCTTCTCGGGATCGACCAGCGCCAACTCGCCGAATTGGCGGGCCTGTCGCTCCCGACCATCCAGCGCATGGAGGCGTCGGACGGCCAGGTGCGCGGCGTCATCGACACGTTGGTCAAGGTAATCTCCGCGCTGGAGCAGGCCGGCATCGAGCTGATCGGCGAGCACGCGCCGAGCGTCGGCGCCGGTCGCGGCGTGCGGCTGAAGGAGCCGCAATCCGGGAATTCGCGCAAGCATGTGCCGTCGATGCTCTTCGACCAGGCGTCCGGAGCCAATGGCAGTGCTGCGTGATACGGCGTTCACGCCCAAGCTGATCACCGTCCTCGGCGAAGGCTATACCCTCACCCGCTTCAGGCGGGACGTCGTCGCGGGCCTGACCGTCGCCATCGTTGCCCTCCCGCTTGCGATGGCGCTTGCTATCGCCAGCGGCGCCTCACCGGACCAAGGTCTGGTCACCGCCGTTGTCGCCGGCTTCCTGATCTCCGCGCTGGGTGGTTCGCGCGCGCAAGTGGGCGGTCCCACCGGCGCCTTCGTGGTGGTCGTGTTCAACGTGATCGCCCAGCACGGCTATGATGGACTGCTGCTCGCGACCTTGCTCGCCGGCCTACTCCTGATCATCGCCGGCTATGCCAAGCTCGGCGCCTTGGTGAAGTTCATCCCGCATCCGGTCGTGACCGGGTTCACCGCGGGCATCGCCGTCATCATCGCCTCAAGTCAGGTCAAGGATTTCCTGGGGCTGTCGATCGCCGAGGTCCCGGCCGACTTCCTGCCCAAATGGCAGGCTTATCTCGGCGCTATCGGCAGCATTCATGCGGCCACGCTGGCTATCGGCGTGGCTTCGCTCCTTCTTATTATCGGCTTGCGCAAGGCAGCACCGCGCCTGCCCGGCTTTTTGATCGCGGTGGTGGTCGCATCGCTCGCCGTTGCACTGCTGCATTTGCCGGTCGACACGATCGGCTCCCGCTTCCCCAATATTCCGTCCGGCCTGCCGGCCCCGGCCATGCCGGACGTCTCGCTCGCCAAGATCCAAACGATATTCCCTTCTGCCTTCACCATCGCGTTTCTGGCTGGCATCGAAGCGCTGCTCTCGGCGGTTGTCGCCGACGGCATGATCGGTTCGCGCCACCGCTCCAACCAGGAGCTGGTCGGACAGGGCGTCGCCAACATCGCCTCGGCGTTGTTCGGCGGACTTCCGGCGACGGGTGCGATTGCGCGGACCGCGACCAATATCAAGGCAGGTGCGCTTACGCCGGTCGCGGGCATGCTGCACGCGTTGTTCCTGCTGCTCTTCATTCTGTTCGCGAGCGATCTCATGGCGTTCGTGCCGATGGCGGCGCTCGCCGCGATCCTGTTCATGGTCGCCTGGGGGATGAGCGAGCACGAGCGGTTCCTCAGCCTGCTGCGCATGCCCAACGGCGATCGCTCCGTGTTGCTGCTCACCTTCGGGCTCACGGTGCTGGTCGACCTGACCCTGGCGATTGCCGTCGGCGTGACGCTCGCTTCGCTCCTGTTCATGATGAGAATGAGTGAGGCGGTCCAGATCGAGGCGGGCGCCGCTGGCGCGCGCGCGGAGGGCGAAGGCGAGGACATCCATCAGCGCGACGCGCTTCCCGATGGCGTGGAAGTGTTCCGGATCGATGGTCCCGTCTTCTTTGGGATCGCCGGCGAGTTGCTCGATACGTTGCGGCGGATCGGCCGGACGCCCCGGGTCATCATCCTGCGGATGCGGCGCGTGCCGCTGCTCGATGCAAGCGGCGTGACGACGATCGCCGAGATCGTGCGTCAGGCGAGCAGAGCCGGCGCCCAGGTCATCCTCTCCGGCACGCAGCCGCAGCCACTTGCCATGCTTGAGCGGGTTCGGCTCGGGCGAAGCGGCACCGGGGTCACCCATGCCGAAAGCTTTACCGACGCGCGTCGCATCGCCGCGAGCATCGTGACTGCGACTGGCACAGCGACCGGACCCGCCACGCTCAACTGACACCGAAGGACGGAGAGTTTGACGATGACCGACACCGACGACGACTATGTATACGACGAGGCCACAGGCGAATGGGTTCCGGCAGCCGACGCGGCGGCGAAAGCTCAGGACTCCGAGGCTATCGAAGTCCGCGATTCGGTCGGGAACCTGCTTACAGACGGCGACAGTGTGACATTGATCAAGGATCTCACCGTCAAGGGCGCGAACCAGACGCTCAAGCGCGGCACGGTCATCAAATCGATCCGGCTGACCGGCGACGCCCCGGAAATCGACTGCCGGTACGAGGGCATCAGGGGCCTGGTGTTGCGCGCGGAGTTCGTCCGGAAGCGCTGAAGCGATCCGCCAGAAGTCGCTGGATTCGTCTGGGCGATAGCCGCCGGGCGGCTATGCGCCCCCATAGCGGCCATCAAGACCGTTATCTGACCAGCCCGAAAGCCGACATTTGTTCAGACGGCGTCTCATTCGCAAGATTGGATAGAACGCGGACGCACCTGCCGGTCATGCCAACGTAATTTTGCGCGGCGACCTGTTACTATCCGTTACGCGAGGTTCACAAAATAGGTGATCAAACCCGCTACCGCGCGCCATGGCCTTCGATCTGGAAACCTTTCGCGTCGCCGCCGCCGCGGCGATCCTGTCCCTGACCGCCTGCACAGCTTGCACATACTCGCTCGACCGAAAGAGCGGGGCCGGCGCTTATGCTGCCGCATGGTCGGCCGTGCATGCAGACGCGGCCAACAGCGACTATTACCCGCGGCGCGGCGCAGCCGACCTGGCATTGGCCTGGTCGCGGACCTTTGACGGGATGATCAACCTGGGGCCGACAAGCGACGGTGCCGGACGCCTTTTCGTCACGACCAGTGGTGCAGGCTGCCGG
>DATIGZ010000019.1:0-10751 GCA_035481255.1 Sphingomonas sp.
GGCTGGAGCGCATGCGGTTCCGCATGTCGTTCACCGACTACGAGCATGACGAGCTGGACGAGGGCGAAGTCGCCACGACCTTCCGCAACAAGGCGACCGACATCCGGCTTGAGCTGGCGCACAAGCCGATCGGCGGGCTGCGCGGCGTGTTCGGGGTGCAGCATATGGAAAGCGACTTTTCGGCCGATGGCGCCGAAGCGTTCCTGATCGACACCAGGACCAAGAATACCGCGCTGTTCCTGATGGAAACGCTCCAGATCGGTCCGGTTCGGCTCGAGGGCGCGGTGCGGCAGGAGTGGCAGGACGTGAAGTCCGGCGTCGCGCGCTATCCGTCGATCAGCCACAGCCCGTTTTCGGCATCGGCCGCGGCGGTGTGGAACCTGGACGGCGACTATTCGGTTGCGCTGTCCTTTGCCCATGCCGAGCGCGCGCCGTCGGTGCAGGAACTCTACGCCTATGGCGTCCACCTTGCGACCAACACGTTCGAGATCGGCATGGTCACGGGCAATACGCGGCTGCCGGTCGACGTGTCGCTGGACGAGGAGAAGTCCAACTCGATCAACCTGACCCTGCGCAAGACCAAGGGGGCGGCGACCTTCACCATCGGCGCGTACCATCAGGATTTCTCGAACTATATCTATGGCGACACGATCGACCAGTTCGAGGATTTCCGCCTGATCCGCTATGTCGGGCGCGGCGCGACCTTTACCGGGATCGACGGCGAGGTGCGGTACGAGTTCGGCCCGCAATTCGCGGCGTCGCTGTTCGGCGACTATGTCCGCGCCAAGTTCAAGGACGGGCAGGGCAATCTGCCGCGAATCCCCGCCGGCCGGCTGGGCGCGCGCGCCGACGCGCATGTCGGGCCGTTCACCGCGGACGCCGAATATTATCATGTGTTCGAACAGGGGAAGGTCGCGTCCTACGAAACGCGCACGCCGGGCTATGACATGGTCAACGCCACGATCGCCTACAAGCTGGAGCTGGGGGCGAACCGCAGCGCCGAGCTGTTCGTGCGCGGCAGCAACCTGACCAACGAGCTGGCGTTCAACCACGCATCCTTCATCAAGAATGCGGCGCCGCTGCGCGGACGCAACGTCGTGTTCGGCCTGCGGGCGGCGTTCTGAGCGGGGTTCTCTCCGCACAGGCGGGGGCAGTGCGGGCGTGGCAGCCGTCCGCACTGTTCCGGCATATCGAGGCGCTTCAGGGCGAGCTGCCCTGGGGTGCGGTGCTCGACGCGGGGACGGGCACCAACTCGATCCGCTGGGTGACGTCGATCGCGACCGAACGCTGGGTCGCGGTGAGCGGCGCGGTGGGCCATGCGGCGCAGGTGCGCGACGTCGCCGAACCGGTGCGGCGGGCGCAGGACCGGATCGTCGTCGGCAACTGGGCCGACCCGCAGCTGCTGGCGGGCGAGCGGTTCGATACGGTGCTGGCCGATTATCTGATCGGCGCGGTCGAGGGGTTCGCGCCCTATTTCCAGGAGCGGATGTTCGCGCGGCTGCGCGGGGTGACGGCGGGACGGCTCTATCTGGTCGGGCTGGAACCCTATGTGACGCACGATCCCGGAACCGAGGCGGGACGGATCATCTGGGAGATCGGGCGCTATCGCGACGCGGTCCTGCTGCTGTCGGGCGAGCGGCCGTATCGCGAGTTTCCGATGGAGTGGGTCGAGGAACGGCTGGCGGCGAGCGGCTGGCGGATCGTCGATACGCGGCGCTTTCCGATCCGCTACGGCGCGCGCTTCGTGAACAGCCAGATCGACATGTGCCTGCGCCGGCTGGAGACGATGCCCGACAGGGTGCTGGCGGCGGCGCTTGAGGCGCAAGGCGAGGGATTGCGCGAACGTGCCTTGGCTACGGACGCGCGCCTCGACGGGCTCCGTCACGGATTTGACTATACAATTGCGGCGGAGCCGGGCTGAGTTTGTGTGGAAACGCGCTGAACGCGCGTTTCGGGCTGGTCCGGCACTAAATTCGCTCTTTCGCGAATTTTCAAACAGGCATCAGCCGGTGATGCGGCGGAGCGCGGCGCGGGCGGCGCGGCTCACGCCTTGCGACAGGCCGCCGACGCTGCGCAGGTTGAACAGGCGCAGGCGGAAGCGCTCGCGCCGCGTGTCCATCCACTCCGCCTTATAGGGCTCGTTGCCATTGCCATAGTCGATCACCGCGGGGCGATCGCGGTCGAGGACATGGCGGAACATCGCGACCGACAACAGGGTGCCGGGCGAATGGTCGCGCTCGCTTTCGAGATAGGCGAGTTTGTGGATCGTGGCGTGGCCGTTCTCGACCGTCCAGAATTGCGCGGCGACGGGCGTGCCGTCGCGACGGGCGATGCCGAGGCGCAGCGTGCCGGCGGCGCCTTCCGCGGCGGCGGCGGCGCGCAGGAAGGCGGGCGAGCCCTCGTCGGGCTTCCAGCTTTGCGCATAGACGGCTTCGTAGGCGTCCCATGCGGCATCGTCGAAACGGTCGAGCACTTCGGTCGTGAAGGGCGAGTTCTTCGTCCGGCGGCGGACGGTGTTGCGCAGCTTCGAGGGGCGGGCGGCCCAATAGGCGTCGAAGTCGAGGCCCGTGGTGTCGGCGACCCAGTTGGCGGTTTCGAACTGAAGGCGCGGCAGCCAGCCCTGTGCGCGGAATGTCGTCTGAAGGTCGGCGGCGACATCGGCCTCGAGCGGCCAGAGGCTGAGCGTGTCGAAGCGGCGGCGCAACACGCGCGCGAGCTCGCCGAGCAGGCGGGCGCGGGCGTCCGGATCGGTGCCGGGCGTGAACAGCGGGGCGAAGGCGAGCGTGTACCAGCTGGCGAGGCCGCGGCCGTGGCCGCCCCCGCAATCGCGCAGGGGCAGCCAGACGGCAGCGTCGCCCTCGCGCGCGGTGGCGATGGCGAGCGGATCGCCCGGATAGACGTGGCCGTGAGTCAGGGCGAGCCAGTCGCGCCGGTCGTAGAAGCCCGGTTGCGCCCCGCGGTCCGCATCGCGCGCGAGCCCCTCGAGCGAGTCATCGACTCGCGCGGCGTGGCCGGGGGCGGCGAGGGGCAGCGCGGCGTTCATTGCGGGTCGGGATTCCCCGCCAGCCGCCTGGCCTTGGCCAGCGCGCGCCAGGCATAGGCCTTGAGCATGTTCTGGCGCGGATAGCGTGCGGGCATGGCGGGGCTGAGCCCTGCGCCGCGCAACAGCCGGTTGAAGGCATGAGCATCGGCCTCGCGATAGCTCCATTCGGAGCGCCAGGTGACGGAGAGCGAGACCGAGGTGGCTGGGCCGTTCTGGACCCAGTGCGGCGCCTTTACGGGCACGTAGAGCCCCTCGCCCGGGGTCAGGCCGATCGGCTGGCCCTTGGGCAGGAATTCGTCGCGATAGGGGAGGTTGCGGTGGGCGCCGCGGTGGAACTCCTCCTGCAATGCGCCCGGCGTCAGCTCGGGATCGGCGGCGGGGAACAGCGTCATCGTCTTCTGTCCGCGCAACTGGAGCAGGATGTTGTGCTCCGGGTCCATGTGGAAGGGCGTGACCGCGCCGGGCGAGGAGACGAAGACGAACGCCTCGCGCTTGATCATCGCACCGGTGCGGGCGGTGACGACGGGTTCGAGTTCGTCGAGGATCTCGTCGAGGAGCTGGCGATAGACCGAGTCCTGCTCGATGAACTTGAGCACCATCCACGAGCCGTTCTGCTCGATCGAACGGATCGAGTCGGCGACCGACAGGCCGTTGTGCCGGACGGTCGAGGGATCGACCTCGATCGGCAGGTTGGCGAGGTTCTGCTCGACATCGACCGGGCGGATGCGCTGCGAGAGTTCGACCAGCGCCTCCAGCTCGAACAGGGGGTGACCGGTGAGGCCGTGCGTGATCTTGCCCGGCTGTTCGGGATAGAGGGTGGCAAAGCGGTCGCGCGCGGCGGTGTCGAACACGGTGCCGGGAGCGAGGCGGGCGGGGGCGTTCATTCTTCGGTCTCCGGGGGAGCGGGCGGACGCTGGCGGCGGGCGCGGAGCGCATCGGCAGCGCGCTCGATGGCGCGGGCGGCGCGGAACAGCGCATGGCTGCGCCAGCCGGCAAGGGGCAGGGTGACGCGGACGATGGCGCGGCGTTCGCCCCACAGGCTGTCGATCATCGAGTGATCGGCGGCGGCGCAACTGTCCATCCAGGCGATGGCCGGATTGTCGAGGATAGCGAGATTGTCGAGCTGGATCAGCACGCCGGGGGAGTAGCGGGAGAATTCCTCGTCGAACGCGGTCTTGAACGAGAAGGAGCCCGGCGCGGTGAGGAAGTTGACCAGCATCGCCAGCGGCTTGCCGTCGAGATCGAGGCGCAGCAGTTCGAGCTTGCCGGCGTCGAACGCGGCGGTGAGCGCGTCGCGGAAGAAGGCGGCGGTGTGCGGCTCGCTGGCGAGCGCGGAACCGGCGCGGCCTTTCCATCCGGATTGCTCAAGCGCGAGATAGGTGTCGATCCAGCCGGGAAGATCGTCGCGGCCGGAGAGGCGGGTGGTGGTGACCTGACCCAGCTCGGCAAGGCGCGACTGAAGGCGCTTGATCTCCTTGCGCTTCTTCTTGCGCACGGTGGCTTCGTAATAGGCGGCCGGCGAAAGATTGCTTTCGAGCAGCGCGCGCTCGATGCGGTGGACGGTGTCGCACGGACGGTTGGCGACGGCGAGCAGGGCGCGGTGGACCGGCCCGTGCTCGACGAGGCCGGTCAGGTGGAGCAGGCCGCGCGATTGCGGATCGCCGTCGAGGGCGTCGAGGATCGCGGTCCAGGCGGCGGCTTCATGGCCGCGGCGCAGCAGCGGTCCGCCGAGGAAGCAGTGGTAGTGAAGCCAGTTCTCGACATGGGCGATCGGCAGGCGGCCGTAGCGCGGCTCGGTGGCGAGCGGGAGCAGGCCGGTCAGCCGCTCGCCATCGCGGATCGCGAGCAGACGGCCGTCGCGGCGTGGAGGCAGGTGCGCGGCGCCGGCGGAGACGAACCAGCGCTCCATAAAGGCATTGGGTTCGGACGCATCGGCGGCGAGATCGTCCCATTCGGCGGCGAACGCCGGGTCGATCAGGCCGAGGGGAAGAAAATCGGCGGAGATGTCGGCGGACGCGGCGGCGGTCGCGGGACGCAACTGGGGTGCGGCCTCACGGACGTTTGATCTGTCGATGGCTGTCGCCGCGTTCATTCCCGCTCCTGCACCCCTGAGCGTGCGGTAGCGGCGAAGCGTTAAATTTCGGGAAGCGGGCAAGAAGAAAGGGCCGGCGGATCGCTCCGCCGGCCCTTTGCTTGTTCCAGCCGGTTGGCCGGGTGGTCTGGATCCGGTCCCGGCAAAGCCGGGACTCGTCGGTCGGGTCGGCGGCTTGCCGCCGCCCGCCGTCCGGATCGGAACGAGTCCCGGATTAGCGCGGCTAATCCAGGCCGTTCTCGATCAGAAGTCCATGCCGCCCATGCCGCCCATGCCGCCGCCGCCCATCGGCAGAGCCGGCTTGTCTTCGGGCAGTTCCGAGACAGCGGCTTCCGTGGTGATGAGCAGACCGGCGACCGAGGCTGCGTTCTGCAGCGCGGTGCGGACGACCTTGGTCGGGTCGATCACGCCGGCCGAGACCAGGTTCTCATAGGTGTCGGTCGCGGCGTTGAAGCCGAACGACGTGTCGGTCTGGTCGAGCAGCTTGCCCGAGACGACCGCGCCGTCATGGCCGGCGTTGCTGGCGATCTGGCGAACCAGCGCGGTCAGCGACTTGCGGACGATGTCCACGCCGCGGGTCTGGTCTTCGTTGGCGCCTTCGAGACCGTCGATCGACTTGGTCGCGTAGAGCAGCGCGGTGCCGCCACCGGGGACGATGCCCTCTTCGACCGCAGCGCGGGTCGCGTGCAGCGCGTCGTCGACGCGGTCCTTGCGCTCCTTCACTTCGACTTCCGAAGCGCCGCCGACCTTGATCACGGCCACGCCGCCGGCGAGCTTGGCGAGACGCTCCTGGAGCTTCTCACGGTCGTAATCGCTGGTGGTGACTTCGATCTGCTGGCGGATCGCGTCGGTGCGGCCCTTGATCGCATCGGCTTCACCGGCGCCATCGACGATGGTGGTGTTGTCCTTGTCGATCGTGACGCGCTTGGCGGTGCCGAGCATGCCGAGGGTAACGCTCTCGAGCTTGATGCCGAGGTCTTCGCTGATGACTTCGCCCTTGGTGAGGATCGCGATGTCTTCCAGCATCGCCTTGCGGCGATCGCCGAAGCCCGGCGCCTTGACGGCCGCGACCTTGAGGCCGCCGCGCAGCTTGTTCACGACGAGCGTGGCGAGCGCCTCACCCTCGATGTCCTCGGCGATGATCAGCAGCGGACGGCCCGACTGGACAACCGCCTCGAGGATCGGCAGCATCGCCTGGAGCGACGACAGCTTCTTCTCGTGGATCAGGATGTACGGATCGGCCAGCTCGACGGCCATCTTTTCCGGGTTGGTGATGAAGTAGGGCGACAGATAGCCGCGGTCGAACTGCATGCCCTCGACGACGTCGAGCTCGAATTCGAGACCCTTCGCCTCTTCGACGGTGATCACGCCTTCCTTGCCGACCTTCTCCATGGCTTCGGCGATCTTCTCGCCGACTTCACGGTCGCCGTTTGCCGAGATGATGCCGACCTGGGCGATCTCGTTCGAACCGGCAACGGCCTTCGAACGCGACTGGAGGTCAGCGACCACCTTGCCGACGGCGAGGTCGATGCCGCGCTTCAGGTCCATCGGGTTCATGCCGGCCGCGACCGACTTCATGCCCTCGCGCACGATCGCCTGAGCGAGAACGGTCGCGGTGGTGGTGCCGTCGCCGGCGACGTCGTTGGTCTTCGAGGCCACTTCGCGCACCATCTGGGCGCCCATGTTCTCGAACTTGTCCTTGAGCTCGATTTCCTTCGCAACCGACACACCGTCCTTGGTGATGCGCGGCGCGCCGAAGCTCTTGTCGATGACGACGTTGCGGCCCTTCGGCCCCAGCGTGACCTTCACCGCGTCGGCGAGGATGTCGACGCCGCGCAGGATGCGCTCACGCGCGTCGCGGCCGAATTTTACGTCCTTGGCTGCCATGGTGGCTACCCTTTCAAAATCTGGAAAGTCTCAAAAGTCACACCGCCACGCGTGCGCGAGGCGGCGCGGTGAATGAGGTCAGGCGATGATCCCGAGGATATCGCTTTCCTTCATGATCAGCAGGTCTTCGCCGTTGACCTTGACCTCGGTGCCCGACCACTTGCCGAACAGGATGCGGTCGCCGGCCTTGACGTCGAGCGGGGTCACTTCGCCCTTCTCGTTCTTGGCGCCCGAACCGGCGGCGACGACTTCGCCTTCCTGCGGCTTTTCCTGGGCGGTGTCGGGGATGATGATGCCGCCGGCGGTCTTGGCTTCTGCCTCGACGCGACGGACGAGCACGCGGTCGTGCAGCGGACGAAAGTTCATGGAGCTCTCCTGAACGCGGGTTGAAATTGTTGGCACTCCCCTGAAGCGAGTGCCAGCGGCCGGCATATGGATGCGGTACCCCCGCGCGTCAACGGGTCCACAGTGGAAGGTGGAAAGAATCGCGCGGATGGCGGAGCGAATCCTTGTGAAAGTAATGAATCGCTAACTACGAATTCATGCAAGTCATAGGAACATACTGCCGACAGATGATTTTCCGGAATCATCGATGCGTGAAAGTATCGTTGGTTAGGAGATCGTGTGATGGCTGGAAGAACGGCTGTATGGCCGGGGTTGGCGCTCGTCTCGATTGCGGCGCTGACATTGGCGGCATGTGAAAGCTCTGGAAATTATCGGGTCGGGTGGGTTGGCGATACGCCACCGCCCACCGGCGGAAGCTCAAGCAGTTCAGGCGGCAGCAGTTCGGGCAGTTCGGGAAGCTCGGGCGGATCGAGCAGCTCAGGCGGATCGAGCAGCGGGGGTATGCCCGGCGCATCGTCGGGTGGCGCCAACGGACTGGCCGGCAATCTGATCGTCACCGCGGGAAACACCGTGATCGGCGTGGCGGGCAAGCATGACGGGCTCGCCCAGGTCGTCAACGGCGTCGTTCCCCAGACCGGTATCGTCACCGGAACCGTGACGCGCGTGCTGGACAAGACCGGGCAGACTCTGGTCAATCTGGGTGAAGGCAGCGGCACCGGGGGGCTGATCCTCGACGGTGTCGGCGGGAAGCTCGGCGCGCTGGTTGCGATTGATCTCGGCAAGGGCAAGGTGATCGCCGCGCCCGCAGGATCGACGCCGCTGATCGGGCTTAACGTGCTCGCGCAGAACCCCAATACCGGATCGCTCGCGACGGTGGGCGCGGCGACGGGCGGCAATCTGCTCGCGCTCGACGTCAACAACCCGACCGGTCTGTTGGGCGGCACCGCCGGCGGACTGGTCGGAACGACCAAGGGCGTGGTGCAGACCACCACCGGCACGGTCGGCAATGTGCTGGGCACCCAGAATGGCGGCCTGCTGAGCGGCCTCAAGCCCAAGAAGAGCAACTGAGCCACCTGCGCCCGTGCCGACCGGCGCGGGCGCCCTTTCCATGGCGAGGACAAGAGCATGATGCTGGCAGCCATGATGGCGCTGGCCGCGGCTGCGAACGCGCAGGACGGCACGCGGCTGATCGACCGCAACCGCGTCGACCGGCCGCGCCCGCCGGCCCCGCAACTCAAGCCAGCGCCCCCGGTCGAACGCGCGACGATCCGGGCGAGCGGGACCGGCCGCCCGATCCGCGGCATCCGGTTCCGCGGCGCCGAGGCGCCCCGACCCGTGGCGCGTGCGGCCGAGGGGTTTCTGGGTCGACCGATGAACGGCGAGACGCTTGCCGAACTCGCCGGGAGCCTGTCGCGCGCCTATGGCAAGAGCAACATCGCGCTCTACACCATCGCGATCCCCGAACAGGATTTCGCCGGCGATGTGGTCGAGGTGCTGCTGACCGAGGGGCGGATCGCTCAGGTCGAGATCAAGGCGCCGCACGGCGCGCACCGGCTGCTGGCGGCGCGCGCGGGGCGGATGACGACCGAGGACCCGCTGACCCGCGGCACGTTCGAGCGGCAGTTTACGCTGATCCGGGCGATCCCCGGCCTGACGGTCGTGCCCGAGTTCAATGACCCGCAGAACAATGGCGCGCTCAACCTGAAACTGACGCCGAGGCAGAAGCGCAGTAAGATCACCGCCGGGTTCAGCAATCGCGGCGTCGACCTGACCGGCGACGGGCAGTTCGACCTGAACGCCGAATTCTACGGGCTGGCGGGCGAGGGCGATCAGCTGACGCTGGGTCTGTCGGCGGCGAGCGATTTCAGGCGCTATCGCTATGCCGCTGCGGGCTATCAGGCGCCGCTGGGGCCGGACGGGCTGACCTTCAGCGCCAACGCCGCGTATCTTGAGACGCGACCGCGCGGTTTCGCCGGTAAGGGTAGCGCGAAACTGGCGGGTGTTTCGCTCACCTATCCGCTGGTGCGCAGCTTCCACCGTGCCGCGGACCTCAGCCTGGGCGTGGACGGGATCAACAGCGACAATGCCGTGCTGGGCAACCTGATCGCGACCGAGCGGACGCGCGCGCTGCGGATCGCGGCGGGGATCAGCGATACGCGTGAGAAACGCTCCTGGGCGGTCAGCGCCGCAGCGTCACAGGGGATCGATATGCTCGGTGCGCGGGTGATCGAGCCGTTCGCGGAAAAGGGCTTCCGCAAGGTGAGCGGAGCGGCGAGCGTCGCGCAGGCGCTGGGCAAGCGCGCGGCGCTGCGGCTCAACCTGTCGGGCCAGTATAGCGGCGACCGGCTGCCCGCCGCGGAACGCTTTTCGGTCGGCGGCGAGACGCTGGGCCGCGCGTTCGACACCGCCTTCCTCACGGCCGACAAGGGGGCGGGCGCGCTGGGCGAGCTGGCCGTGCGCCCGGTCAAGGGCGGGTCGTTCGCGGCGAGCGAGCTCTATGCCTTTGCCGACCGCGCCTGGATCGGTGTGGCCGCGCGCGGCATCGATCCGGGGATCGACCTGTCGATGGCGTCGGCCGGGATCGGCGGACGGATCAAGTTCAGGGAAAAAGCCGAGATCGGGCTGGAGGCCGCGACCGCGATCGACGACCCGTATCCGGCGTTCGACGAGGACTGGCGCATATCGGTGATGTGGAAGCTCTCGCTTTAGGATTGGCCTCTGTATTGCGTCCTTAACACAGTCTCGTTATCGCTTGCTCGAAAGCCTTACCTGTGCGTCAAGTGACGCGGGGCATCCGAGGAGCAGAAGAACGTGAAACTGGTGCGCGGCGCATGGAAGCTGCTGGTCGGGATCAAGGACGCATTGGTCCTGCTGTTCATGTTGCTGTTCTTCATCGGCCTGTTCGCGGTGCTTTCGGCGCGGCCCAATCCGGCGGCGGTCAGGGACGGCGCGCTGGTGCTCAACATCGACGGCATGATCGTCGAGCAGCCGTCGCAGGCCGATCCGTTCGCGGCGTTCGGCGGCGGCGAGACGATCAAGGAATACCGGATGCGCGATCTGGTCCGTGCGCTCGACGCGGCCAAGACCGATACGCGCGTCAAGGCGGTGGTGCTGGATCTCGACCGGTTCATGGGCGGCTATCCCGCTGCCGTGACCGAAGTCGCGCAGGCGGTCGGCCGGGTGCGCGCCGCGGGCAAGCCGGTGCTGGCCTATGCCACCGGCTATACCGACAGCGCCTATCTGCTCGCGGCGAATGCCAGCGAGATCTGGGTCGATCCGATGGGCGGCACGCTGTTCAGCGGGCCGGGCGGATCGCGGCTCTATTATAAGGGGCTGATCGACAAGCTCGGCGTCACCGCGCACGTCTATAAGGTCGGCAAGTTC
>DATIGZ010000020.1:0-11275 GCA_035481255.1 Sphingomonas sp.
GTCGCGACATGGTCGATGTTCACGCCAAGGCGGAGATGCCGCATCGTCACGCCTCCACCCGGCTCCCCGGCTTGATCGCGGGGATAGCTGCCAGTTCGGGCGGCAGCGAATCGGCTTCGTAGCTTGGCACGTCGAGCCGGATCAGCGGGAAGAAGGGGACGCCGAGATCGGCGGTGCCGTTCGAGCGGTCGACCAGGGACGCCGCCGCGATCACCTCGCCGCCGGCCTGCGCGATCGCCTTCATCGCCTCACGCGACGACAGACCGGTGGTGACGACGTCCTCCATCATCAGCACCTTCTGTCCCGGCGACAGGCGAAAGCCGCGGCGCAGTTCGAAGGTTCCGGTCAGGCGCTCGACGAACATCGCGTCGACATTGAGCGCGCGTGCCACTTCCTGCCCGGCGATCACCCCGCCCATCGCGGGCGAGACCACCGCGCTGATCTGCGCACGCAGCTCGGCGGGGATCTTCGCCGCCACCGCCTGCGCCAGCCGTCCGGCACGCGCCGGACTCATCAGCACGCGCGCGCATTGCAGGTAGCGCGGGCTGCGCAGCCCTGAAGAGAGGATGAAATGCCCCTCCAGCAGCGCCTCGGCGGCGCGAAACTCGTCCAGAACCTCGTCGTCGGTCATGCGTCTTCCCACCTCGTTTTCGCACCGTTCGCATCTAGGCGCGGCCCGCCTGCGCCGCAACCGCGGCTAAAAAGAGGCGCGACAAGCTTGAGGCATGCGATCTTGCTGCTATAGGCCAGCGCCAACGGGCAAGTTGCGCCCGCGCGACCGGAGACCCGGCGCCCCCGTTCAGGGGTCAAGGAAACATGGGGTTGAACGACAAGATGCGCATGCATGGATTGAAGGCGATCGTCCTGGCCGCTGGCCTCGCGCTCGCCGGCGGCATGGCCCAGGCCCAAACGGCGCCGGCGGCCCCGGTCGCCGAAGCGCCCAAGGCGCCCGAGGCTCCCGCGCCGGTCGCGGTCGAATCGCCGGCAGCGACCACGGCACCCGCCGCCGATGCGGCGGCTCCCGCCGCCGCGACTCCCGCGGACCCGACGCTCAATTCCGACGGCACGCACAAGACCGGCCCGGCCCCGGGCATCGGCCAGCCGGTCGACAAGCGTATCGGCATCCAGCCGCAGGTGACCAAGCTCGGCGAGACCGCGGCGCATTTCCACAACTGGATCCTGCTGCCGATCATCACGGTCATCTCGGTCTTCGTGCTGATCCTGCTCGGCTGGACGATGCTGCGTTATCGCCGCGCGCGGAACCCCAATCCTTCGAAGACCAGCCACAACACCCTGATCGAGATCATCTGGACGGTCGTCCCGGTGCTCATCCTCGCGGTCATCGCCTGGCCGTCGATCTCGCTGCTCGCCAAGCAGTTCAAGCCGGCGCCCGATAACGCCGTGACGATCAAGGCGATCGGCAACCAGTGGTACTGGAGCTACGAATATCCCGACCATGGCGGCATCGCGATCACCGCGAACATGCTCAAGGAAAAGGGTGAAGTGCCCGCCGGCACGCGCTTCCGCACCGATGTCGACGGTCCGCGCCTGCTCGCGGTGGACAACCGCATCGTCGTTCCGGTCGGCACCCCGATCCGCCTGATCGCCACCGCCAACGACGTGATCCACAGCTGGGCGATCCCGGCCTTCTGGATCAAGATCGACGCGGTTCCCGGCCGTCTCAACGAAACCAGCTTCATCGTCGACAAGCCCGGCGTCTATTTCGGCCAGTGCTCCGAATTGTGCGGCGCGCGCCACGCCTATATGCCGATCGCGGTCGAGGCGGTTGAGCCCGCCGTGTTCGCGCAGTGGGTCGCGGCCAAGGGCGGCAAGATGCCCGAAGCGACCAAGCCCGCGACGGCTCCGGCGGCTGCGCCTGCCGAGCCCGCCGGCAACACGGCCGAAGCGCCCGTCGTCAACGCGACCGAAGCGGCCGTCACCACCAATCAAGCCGCCACCGGCAACACGGATCAGTAAGCCATGACCGACGCAGCCCGCGACGCCCACGCCTTCACGGCGCATGACGACCACCACCATGACGCGGATCACAAGCCCGGCTTCTTCGCGCGCTGGTTCCTGTCGACCAACCACAAGGACATCGGCACGCTGTACCTGATCTTCGCGATTCTCGCGGGGATCATCGGCGGCGGCATTTCGGGCCTGATGCGCCTCGAGCTGGCCGAGCCCGGCATCCAGTATCTGCAGGGCTGGGCATCGATGATGCACGGCGGCGAGCAGACCTTCGACGAATCACTCCACTTCTGGAACGTGCTGATCACCGCGCACGGCCTGATCATGGTGTTCTTCATGGTCATGCCCGCCATGATCGGCGGCTTCGGCAACTGGTTCGTGCCGATCATGATCGGGGCGCCGGACATGGCGTTCCCGCGCATGAACAACCTGTCCTTCTGGCTGCTTTGCCCGGCGTTCATCCTCCTCCTCGCCTCGCCCTTCGTCGGCGGCGGCGCGGGCGTGGGCTGGACGGTCTATGCCCCGCTTTCGACCTATGGCGAGCCGGGGGCATCGGTCGACATGGCGATCCTGTCGCTCCACCTTGCGGGCGCGTCGTCGATCCTCGGCGCGATCAACTTCATCACCACCATCTTCAACATGCGCGCGCCGGGCATGACCCTGCACAAGATGCCGCTGTTCGTGTGGTCGGTGCTGATCACCGCCTTCCTGCTGCTGCTCGCGCTGCCGGTTCTGGCCGCCGCGATCACCATGTTGCTGACCGACCGTAACTTCGGCACGACCTTCTACGATCCCGCGGGCGGCGGCGATCCGGTGCTCTACCAGCACCTGTTCTGGTTCTTCGGCCACCCCGAAGTGTACATCATGATCCTGCCGGGCTTCGGCATCATCAGCCAGATCGTCGCGACGTTCAGCCGCAAGCCGGTGTTCGGCTATCTCGGCATGGCCTACGCCATGGTCGCGATCGGCGTGGTCGGCTTCGTCGTGTGGGCGCACCACATGTTCACCACCGGCATGAGCGTGAACGTGAAGATGTACTTCACCGCCGCGACCATGATCATCGCGGTGCCGACGGGCGTGAAGATCTTCTCGTGGATCGCGACGATGTGGGGCGGCTCGATGAGCTTCAAGACCCCGATGGTCTGGGCGATCGGCTTCATCTTCATGTTCACCGTGGGCGGCGTCACCGGCGTGGTGCTCGCGAACGGCGGTGTCGACGACTATATGCACGACACCTATTATGTCGTCGCGCACTTCCACTACGTGCTGTCGCTCGGCGCGGTGTTCGGCCTGTTCGCCGGCTTCTACTACTGGTTCCCGAAGATGTCGGGCCGGATGTACAGCGAGCTGCTCGGCCAGCTGCACTTCTGGGTGTTCTTCATCGGCGTGAACATCCTGTTCTTCCCGATGCACTTCCTCGGCCTGCAGGGCATGCCGCGCCGCTATCCGGATTATCCGGACGCCTACGCCCATTATAACGAGATCGCGAGCTGGGGTTACGCCATCATGCTCGTCGGCATGGTGATCTTCTTCATCAACCTGTTCTGGTCGCTGTTCGCGGGCAAGAAGGCGGAGGGGAATCCGTGGGGCGAGGGCGCGACGACGCTGGAATGGACGCTGTCCAGCCCGCCGCCGTTCCACCAGTTCGAAACGCTGCCTGTCATCGACGACGACAAGCACCACTAAGATTTGGCACCACTGAGTTTTCAGCGACGGCTGAAACGGAACGCCCCGGAGGGAAACCTCCGGGGCGTTTTCGTTTCGCCGTCCCTCTCGCTCCCGCGCGTCCGGGCGGTTACAGGGAGGGGACATGACCCGACTGGACCGCCGACGCCAAGGCATCGCCATCGCCCTGTCCGCGCTTGCGGGCTATGTCGACGCGATCGCGTTCATCGCGTCGGGCGGCTATTTCGTATCGTTCATGAGCGGAAACTCGACCCGTCTCGGCGTTGCCGTGGCGGGGGGAGAGATCGTCGGGATCGTCTCGCTGCTGATCGCGGCGTTCGTCGGCGGAGTCGTCGCGGCCACGCTCGTGGCGGGCCGGGAACGGCGCCCGGGGCGCAGGCGGCGTGTGATGCTGCTGGTCTGCGGCCTGCTCGCGGCGGCGGCGGTCAGCATCGGCCTCGTCCCGGTTCCGGTCACGCTTGCGCTTGCCGCGGCCGCCATGGGCGCCGAGAATGGCGTGTTCGCCGATGGCGGCGATGCGATCGGGCTGACCTATATGACCGGCGCGCTGGTCAAGATCGGCCAGCGGATCGCCCAGGCGATGACCGGCGGTCCGCGCTTCGGGTGGCTGCCCTATGCGCTGTTGTGGATCGGGCTGATCGCGGGCGGAATCGCCGGCGGTCTCGCTTATGCCGGCATCGGGCTCCATGCCCTGTGGCCGGCGGCGGCATATGCGTTGCTGATCGTGCCCGTTGTGGGCGAGGGCGCCGCCGGGACGGAGCCGAACGGGGTGGCGGGTCAGCACCCTTCCCCCAAGCGGCAACCCGGCCTATAGGCCGCCGCAATCATGTCCGTCGCCAACCACGCCCTGATCCTGCCCGCCGACTGGCGCGACTTCCTCGCGCTGACCAAACCACGGGTGATGACGCTGGTCGTGTTCACCGGCCTGTGCGGCATGCTCGCGGCCCCGGCGCCGATTCATCCGGTGCTCGGCTTCACCGCGATTCTGTGCATCGCGCTCGGCGCGGGCGCGGCGGGCGCGCTCAACCAATGGTATGAGGCGGATCTCGACTCGAAGATGAAGCGGACGCAGAGCCGCCCGCTGCCCGCGGGCCGCATGGACCGCCAGTCGGCGCTGCATTTCGGAGTCGGTGTCGCCGCGCTCTCGGTCATCCTGATGGGCCTCGCGGTCAATTATGTCGCGGCGGGCATCCTGCTGCTCTCGATCCTGTTCTACGTCCTCGTCTACACCGTGTGGCTCAAGCGCCGCACGCCGCAGAACATCGTCATCGGCGGTGCCGCGGGGGCCTTCCCGCCGCTGATCGGCTGGGCCGCGGCGACGGGTGACGTCGCGCTGCTGCCGGTGCTGCTGTTCGGCCTCGTCTTCCTGTGGACTCCGCCGCATTTCTGGGCGCTCGCGCTGTTCGTGAAGACCGATTACGCCAATGCCGGGGTGCCGATGCTCCCCGTCGTCGCGGGCGAGAAGGCGACGCGCATCCAGATCGGTCTCTACACCATCCCGATGGCGATCGCCGCGATCGCGCCGTGGCCGCTGGGCCTGACCGGTGCGCTCTATGGCGTCACGGCCGTCGTCACGACCGCTCTGTTCGCCATCTTCGCCGTGCAGGTCGCGACGCGCATGGCTGGCGAGGGCGATACGATGAAGCCCGAAAAGCGGCTGTTCGCCTATTCGATCTCCTATCTGTTCATCCTGTTCGCGGCAGTCGCGGCAGACCGGTGGCTGGCATGACCCCTGAAGAAGAAGAAATCGTCCGCGCGCGGCAGAAGTCGCGCTCCCGCGTGATGGCGCTGCTGCTGCTCGCCTTCGTCGTGCTGGTCTTCGCGATCAGCATCGTGAAGATCAGCGCCGGCATTCCGGTGATGCAGCGGTGAAAATCGACCGCAAGCTGCGCACGGCGTTGCTCGCCGTGCTGGGCGTGTGCACCATGACCGGCGTCGCCTTCGCCAGTGTGCCACTCTACCGCCTGTTCTGTCAGGTGACCGGCTTTGGCGGCACGACGATGCGCGCGGAAGCGGCGCCGGGCGCGGTGGACGCGAAGATCACCGTCGCGTTCGACAGCAATGTCAGCCCTGCGCTGACGTGGAAGTTCAAGCCGGAAATGGCGTCGGACCAGATCGCGATCGGCGCGCGTGACATGGCCTTCTACACCGCGACCAACACCGGCACCGTGCCGGTCACCGGGACTGCGACCTACAACGTCACGCCCGAGGCGGCGGGCAAGTATTTCAGCAAGATCCAGTGCTTCTGCTTCACCGAACAGACGCTGAAGCCGGGCGAGACGGTGCGCATGCCGGTGATCTATTTCGTGGATCCCAAGATCCTGACCGATCCCGACACGCGCGATATTCAGAAGATCACGCTCTCCTACACCTTCTATCCGGTCGACCCGAACAAGCCCAAGGGCTGAGGGCGGCGGCGCGGCGGGCCGGGGGTTGCGGGCAGGCAGCTCAACCACCATTGCGCCCGCCAAGCTCACCGCTTAGGGGAGGCTGGAAACTCGCCATAAGAAACAGGGACGGACGATGGCCGGCGCCAAGAACCACGATTACCATATTCTCCCGCCCAGCCCGTGGCCGATGCTCAGCTCGCTCGCTGCGCTGTGGCTCGCGACCGGCGGCCTGATGTGGATGAAGGAGCATCCGCACGGCATGTGGGTGTTCCTCTCGGGCCTCGCCGCGACCCTCTTCTGCATGGCGTCGTGGTGGGTGGACGTGGTGCGCGAGGCGAAGGCCGGCGACCATACGCCCGTCGTCCAGCTTCACCTGCGCTACGGCATGATCCTCTTCATCGCTTCGGAAGTGATGTTCTTCGTCGGCTGGTTCTGGGCGTGGTTCGATTTCGCGCTGTTCCCCGCCGCGATCGCGGTCAGCGGCGAGCATGCCAGCGTCGTCGAGATTCTCGAGGGTGCGGTCGCGACCTTCCCGCCCAAGGGCATGGAAGTCCTCAACGCCTTCCACCTGCCGCTGCTCAACACCTTCATCCTGCTGCTGTCGGGCACCACCATCACCTGGGCGCACCACGGTCTGATCCACAATCAGCGCGGCGGTGAGATGAAGGGCCTGTGGGGCTTCATCGGCGTCGGTGAGAACGACGTGGTGAAGAAGGGCCTGTGGCTCACCATCATCCTGGGTCTCATCTTCTCGACCATCCAGGCCTATGAATATGCGCACGCGCCGTTCGTGTTCGGCAAGTCGAACTATTCGTCGGCCTTCTACATGGCGACCGGCTTCCACGGCTTCCACGTCATCGTCGGCACGCTGTTCCTGATGGTCTGCCTGCTGCGCGCCTATCAGGGCGACTTCACCCCGCGCCAGCATTTCGGCTTCGAGGCGGCGGCGTGGTACTGGCACTTCGTCGACGTCGTCTGGCTGTTCCTGTTCGTCGTCGTCTATGTCTGGGGCAGCGCGGGCGCGCCGGTCCACGGCTGACGCGCGGACGATGAACGAGGCATCGCCTCCGGTCATCGCAACGGCACTGAAGGGGGCGTGTCCGCGTTGCGGCACGCCCTCTTTGTTTTCGGGCTGGGTCAAGTTCGCGCCGCGCTGCGGCCGGTGCGGGCTGGACTATGCCGCGTTCAACGTCGGTGACGGCCCGGCCGCGTTCCTGACGCTGATCGTCGGCACGATCATCGTCGTCCTGTCGATCTGGCTGGAACTCACCGTCGGCCCGCCGGTGTGGCTTCATCTGCTGCTGTGGATTCCGCTGACCACGCTGCTCGTCATCATATTGCTGCGCTGGGCCAAGGGGGCACTGCTCGCGCTCGAATATCGCAACTCCGCGCGCGAAGGCCGGATCAAGGAGCCGCCATTGTGAAGAAGCTGGCATGAAGCTCCCGGTGATTCCGACCATCATCGTCGCGCTCGCCGTTGCCGCGATGATCGGCCTTGGCGTGTGGCAGCTCGACCGGCGCGCGGAGAAGGAGGGGGCGATTGCCCGCTACGCCGGCAACCGGTCGCTGCCCGTGATGGCCTTTCCGCGCCCGCCGATCGGGGACGAGTATCTCTTCCGCCGTGCCAGCGCCATGTGTCTTGAGGTTACCGGCTGGACCGAGCAGGCCGGCCGCGCCGAAGATGGCACAAAAGGCTGGCGCCACATTGCCGACTGCCGCACCGGGGTGGAGGCGCTGACGGTCAAGTTCGACATGGGCGTCAGCACTGCGCCGGGAGTCGCGCCGGTGTGGAAGGGCGGCGAAGTGACCGGCAGCATCACCCAGGCACCCGATTCAACGCCGTTGCTCGCTTCGCTGTTCGGTAAGCGCGGCCCGCGCCCGCTGATGCTCGTTTCCGAAACCCCGGCGCCCGGTCTCGCCGAAAGCGCGCGGCCCGATCCGTCGAGCGTTCCCAACAACCACCTCGCCTACGCCGTGCAATGGTTCCTGTTCGCGCTGGCGGCGGTGGTGATCTATTTCCTCGCGCTACGCTGGCGGGATCGAAAGGCCGTGCCGCCCGCTCCCCCGGCGGAATCCGGTCCCCCGCAAAGCTAGACTTTCTTGCCGCGCCGCCGCGCGGGGGCTAGTCCGCGCAGCCATGCGCTACCAGAGCACGCGCGGCACCGCGCCCGAACTCGATTTCCGTGACGTCACCCTTGCCGGGCTGGCCAAGGATGGCGGCCTCTATATCCCGGTCGAATGGCCGCGATTCACGCCGGATCAGATCGCGGGTTTCGCGGGCCTCTCCTATGTCGAGACCGCGGTGCGCGTGATGGCGCCCTTCACCGCGGGCAGCCTCTCCGAAGCCGAACTGCGTGAGCTGTGCGCCGCCGCCTATGGCCGTTTCAGCCACGACGCGGTGACCCCGCTCGTCCAGCTCGATCACCGCCATTTCCTGCTCGAGCTGTTCCACGGCCCGACGCTCGCGTTCAAGGACGTCGCGCTCCAGCTTCTCGGTCTGTTATTCGAACGCTTCCTCAAGGGCACCGACCAGCACCTCACCATCGTCGGCGCGACCAGCGGCGATACCGGCTCGGCCGCGATCGACGCGGTGGCGGGACGTGAGGGCATCGACATCTTCATGCTCCACCCGAACAAGCGGGTGAGCGACGTGCAGCGCCGCCAGATGACCACGGTGCTGTCGCCCAACGTCCACAACATCGCCATCGAAGGCAGCTTCGACGATGCGCAGGCGATGGTGAAGGCGATGTTCAACGACGCCGACTTCGCCGGGCGGTTCCAGGTGACTGCGGTCAACTCGATCAACTGGGCGCGGCTGATGGCGCAGGTGGTCTATTATTTCTACGCTGCCGTTCGCCTCGGCGCGCCCCAGCGCGAGATCGCGTTCAGCGTGCCCACGGGCAATTTCGGCGACGTGTTCGCGGGCTATGTCGCGGCGCGCATGGGGCTCCCCGTGGCGAAGCTGATCGTCGCCACCAACGTCAACGACATCCTCCACCGTGCGCTGTCGGCGGGCGACTATTCGACCGGCACGGTCACCCCGACCGCCGCGCCGAGCATGGACATTCAGGTCAGCTCGAACTTCGAACGCCTGCTGTTCGACCTTGCCGGCCGCGACGGCGCCGCGCTCGCCGAACAGATGCGCGGCTTCGAATCGAGCAAGGCGATGCGCCTGACCAACGCTCAGCAGGAAGGCGCTGCGAAGCTGTTCGCCAGCGACCGCATCGACGCGGCGGAGATGGCGCAGGCGATGGCCTGGGCGGCATCGCGTGCCGACGAGATTCTCGATCCGCACACCGCGATCGGCCTTGCCGCCGCGCGCCGTGCCGATCTCGCCGCGGACGTGCCGATCGTCACCCTCGCCACCGCGCATCCGGCCAAGTTCGGCGACGCGGTGGAGCGCGCCACCGGCATCCGCCCGACGCTCCCCGCGCGCATCGGCGACCTGTTCGACCGCGAGGAGCGCTACGACGTCCTCCCGGCGACGTTCGGCGCGGTGACGGGCTATATCGCCGAGCGCGCCAAGCCGCGTTCCAGCTAAACACCGTTTGCCCTGAGCTTGTCGAAGGGCGGTCTGCGGCCCTTCGACAAGCTCAGGGCAAACGGGTTATGGGCAACCCATGAACCTCGTTACCCTTACCGGCGAACCCTGGGCCGATTACGGCCTTGTCGATTCGGGCCATGGCCGCAAGCTCGAACGCTATGGCGACTATCGCTTCATCCGGCCCGAGCCGCAGGCGATGTGGGCGCCCGCGTCCGAAGACTGGCAGGCGCATGGCGAGTTCATGCCCGCCTCCGACGACGAGGGCGGCGGCCGCTGGGTCTTCGGTCACAGCGGCCTCGATCGCCCGGTCCCGCGCGAAGGCTGGCCGCTGGCGTGGAACGAGGCGAAGTTCACCGCCCAGACCACGCCCTTCCGCCACTTGGGCTTCTTCCCCGACATGGCACCGGTGTGGAGCTGGATGCGCGAACAGACCGCAGGGGTCGAGGCGCCGACCGTCATGAACCTGTTCGGCTATACCGGCGTCGGCACGCTGGCGATGGCGGCGAGCGGCGCGCAGATGGTGCATGTCGATGCGTCCAAGAAATCGGTCGAGGCCGCCAAGGGCAATGCCGCGCTGTCGGGCATGACCGACAAGCCGATCCGCTGGATCATCGACGACGCCGGCAAGTTCGTCGCGCGCGAGGTGCGCCGTGGCCGCCGCTATGACGGCATCCTGCTCGATCCCCCCAAATACGGCCGTGGCCCGACCGGCGAGGTGTGGCAGCTCGAAGCGGATTTGCCCGGCCTGATCGCCAATTGCCGCCAGCTGCTCGACGGCGATTCGCGCTTCCTGTTCCTCACCGTCTACGCGATCCGCATGTCGGCGCTGGCGATCGGCGAGCTGCTCAACCAGCATTTCGCGGATCTGGGCGGCAAGATCGAATGCGGCGAGCTCGCGGTGCGCGAAGAGGCGAGGGGGCTGCTGCTGCCGACCGCGATCTTCGCGCGGTGGAGTCGGTAGCCTGACCCGTCATCCCGGCCTTGTGCCGGGATCCACAGTGCCGCACGCGATGCGAGCGAACCTCTAGCTCATAGCTCGCATCCCAGTGGATCCCGGCAAAAGGCCGGGATGACGAGAAACGGTAGAGGTTCTAACCCCGCCCCATCCGCATCGCCGCGCCCGCCACGAACGGGCACCCGGCTACCAGCACCAGGCTCACCGCGCCCAGCAGCTTCACCGCGCTCGGATCATTCCCCATCGCCCCCGCGCCGAAGATCAGCAGCGGCACCGCGAAGGGCAGCATCACCAGCCCCGCCACCGCCCCCGCGCCGCGCAGCCCGGCGGTCAGCGCCGCGGTAGCCACGCCCAAAGCCGCCAGTCCCGGCGTGCCGATCAACAGCGCGATCAGCGCCGCGCGCGTCTGATCGAGCGAGAGGTTGAGCAACGCCGCCGCGATCACCGTCGCCACGAGCAAGGTCGGCGCGAAGCCCAGCCAATGCCCCAGCGTCTTCGCCGCCGCCACGCTCGCGTCCGTCCAGCCGCGCACCGCGAGCTGATCGAGCACGCCATTTTCGAGGTCCGGGTTCACCAGCCGCTCGACCGGCAGCAGCGCCGCCAGCAACGCCGCCGCCCAGATCACCCCGCCGCCGATCCGCGCGAGCAGTCTGCCCTCCGGCCCGATCGCGAAGGGAAACAGGATCGCCACCAGCAGGAAGAAGGCGATCGGCAGCGTCAGCCCGCCCG
>DATIGZ010000021.1:0-5442 GCA_035481255.1 Sphingomonas sp.
CGGCGGGGCGAGCTGCGGCGCGTCGGCGCCGAGCGGCTTGCCGGCTACGCCGAAGATCCGGCCCCACAGGATCCCGCTTCGGTCCGGCAGGCGCAGATGCGGCCGGTCGGCGGCGCCGTAAAAGACGAGTCCCGGTGCATCGAACAGCTTCGCAAGCCCGGCACTGGCGGCGGCATCGGCAATGCGCGCCTGGTCGATCGCGCTTCCGGCGCCGATGGCGAGGATATAGCCCTCCCGGCTCATAGCGTGAGGATCGGACGATATGGCGCGACCGCGTCGACCTCGTCGTTGAGGACATGGTCCCTATGCTGAACCCAGCTATGCGCGCGGAAGGGATCCAGCGTCACGCCAAGCACCAGCGTCGCCGTGCTTCGCCGGGCATGGAGCGCGTGCATCAGCGTCAGCGACTGCACCAGGCAATCGCCCGCGATGGCGCGATGGCCTTGCGCTGCGCGAAGCTGCCGCGCAACCGGCAGCGGATCGCGAGAATGGTGGATCGCCCGTTTCTCGGCTTGCGTTCGCGCGAGCATCGCCGCCAGGCCCGAGCGCGCGAGATCACGGCGAACCTGGGCGGCGGCACGGTGCCACCCCCATGCCATGCGCCAGCGCGCGGGAAGGGAAACCCGGCCGCGTTCCAGCGCCCGCACCACCGGCGGCACCGATATCGCGCGCTGCGGGCGCAAGCGGGAGGATCCAGCCACGACCGCGAGCACGGGCTTGAGAAAGCCCGGCGGGGAACCATCCTCCTCCAGGAGCCAGGCGTCGAACTCCGCCTGTAACCGGTCCGGCACCAGCAGATACCGGTCGCCCGGCAAGTCGAACAACACCGTCCGCCCGTCGATCGGGCAATGATAGAGGGCGCAGAGTCCGGTGGAGTCCATCGCAGGTCACCATGGACGCCGGCGCAAGCGCGCCGACGTCCCGGAGATCAGTCGTCGCGCGAGAGGCCGCCGAACGGAAGGCCATCGCCTTCGATATCGGTATCCACCGGGGGCCCACCCTGCGTCTCGACGCTGGCGGCGCCCAGATCGATGAGCGCGTTCAGATCCTTGGTCATGATCGTCTCCTTGGCTTAGCCACGAAAGAGTCGTGGCAGCCCGACGATCGGACCCGCGCGGCGCTATCCAAACTTTATACCGCGGATATTTGGAGAATGTTTGGCGTGCTGCGGCGCATCAACGCGGGGCGCGGTGGAGCGCGCGGATGATCTCCGGGACCGCGGCAATCCGGCGGCGGTGATAGCGGCCGAGCCCGGTGCGCAGCGCGGGCAGGTCGGCGGCGGCGAGGTCGGCCAGCTCTTCGTCGATATGGGGCAAGGCACGAAGTTCGGCACGGCGCACCGCGTGCAGCCGGTCGTTGAGCGCCTCGATCGCATTGGCCTGCTCGCGATTGCCCGAGCTTTGCGCGATCATGCGGAAGCTGATCTCGGCGACCTCGGCGCTGTGCAGTTCGGGGTCTGGCAGACCGGTCCGCCCGAGCGGGCTGTACCGCGCGCCGCGCAGCGCCAGCAGCAGCAATTGCTGGTTCCACGCATAGAGGTCGCGCAGGTCGGGCTCGGTCGGCGCGGGCACCTGGAACCCGTCCTGGCGGGTGGCCACCAGCTGCTCGCCCGCCAGCCGGTGCAGCGCGTCGCGCACCGGCGTGATGCTGGCGACGAGCGCGCTTGAAAGGTCGGTGGGATCGAGCCGGGCCCCGGGCGCAAGTGCGCCCTCGCGCAGCCGTTGCTTGAGCGCGGCATAGACACGTTCGAAGACCGGCGCTGCGTTCATCGATCGCGATCAGCCGGTTTTAAGGTCGCGGCGGAATGCGGCGACCCGCTCGGCCTGGTCGGGCCTCAGCGCATCGACCGCACCCAGCCGGGCCGGCAGATGGTCCTCGAGCAGGATCGACGGACACTGCCCTTCATAATTGCCGAGATTGGGGCGGTGCTGGGCATAGCCGATCAGCGCGGCGAGCTCGGGCGGGAAGTGCCTTGCGACGCTCGGCGGGTAGGCGAGCCACTGATTCTCATAGGGTTTGAGCCAGCCGAGACAGTAGCTGACGATCATCCCGCGCCGCACCGACGAGGTCGAATTGCCGCCCGCGCCATGCAGCGTCGAGCCGAGGAACAGGAGCGCGTCGCCCGGTTGCATCGCGACGGCGATGCCCTCGCCCGGATCGGTGCCATCGAACGCCGCGCCGCCATGGCTGCCGGGATAGACGATCGTCGCGCCATTGGCCGGGGTATAGGGGGTGAATGGCCACATCACATTGACCAGATATTCGACCTCGCCCTTGACGCCTTGCCACATGTCCTGGTCACGGTGCGGCACCTGTCGCGGCGCATCGGGATGGAGCTCGATCCCCTGGGTCAGGTTGAGCTGGATGCACTCGCACCATGGCGCGAGCGCCTGGTTCGCAATCGCCAGAATACGCGGCTGCTGCACGAACCCGGCGGCGTGCCGCGATCGCGCCAGCAACCGGCCGATGCGCTTGGTACGTTCGCCATAGAAATCGCCCTGGCAGAACAGGCTCTCCTCGAACCCCGGAGCGAGATCGCGCGCGAGCACGGCGACTTGGGCTGGCGGCATCGCGCCGGGGATGACGCAATAGCCAAGCGCGAGCAGGTCGCGCAGCGCTGGATCATGCGGGACTGGCCGGGCGGGACTGCCGTGCATCGCCCCGCCCCTCATGCGGCGAGCCGGCGGAGCGCCGGCGGCGGGGCAAGATCGGCAAGCCCGGCGAGCGCGAGCAAGTGCGGCGTGTCGGGCGTGATCGCGATACGCAGCGCGCCGAGCAGGCGCGTGCCATGGTAGCGCGGCAGCCCGAGCGGCGCACAATCCCAGCCAAAGGCAAGGATCTGCTGCAGCCAGCCCATCTCGGCAACGCCGGTATAGCTGGTGATGCCATGGTCGAGCGCATGCCGCGCCAGCGCATGGACCAGCGTGTCGCGCACCCCGCGCCGCGTCCGCGCGGTCAGCCGCCGGTCGAGGCAGAAGCGCGTGATCTCGCGGATAGCGGGGCCGCGCGGCGGGGGGTCCTCGCACAGATCGGGGAACAGACTGTCGAGGATATGCGGACGCTCGGTCTCGAGCAGCCGCGCCGAGGCGAGATGACCGCCCCCCGCTTCGCTGAGCACAAGGTAGGTCGCGTTCACATCGTCGAACTGATCGACCTCGTAGCGGCCGCCAAGGACCGGCACATCCCATTTGAGCAGGTCGGCGAACACCTGCTTGCGCGCCTCGAACATGGCACGAAGGACCGGGTCCTCGAGGCGGCCGGCATGGCCGCGCACGATAGAGAGTTGCATGGCTGGCTTCCGTGGCTGTGAGCACAAGCACAGACCAGAATGGGACGCACTTCTGTATCCCCAGAACTGGGGAGCCAGCGCCTGTCGCTAGCGCTGGAACACCTCGCCAAAGGTGATCTGACCGTCGAACAGCACCCGCACCGCGAGCAGCGAGCGCTTGGGCACGTCGTAGCGCTCGCGCGCCTGTTTGAGATGCTCGACCACGGTCTCGTGCCCGACGCCGAGGATCTGCGCGATCTCCCAGTCGGTCTTGCCGCGCGCCATCCACAGCACGCATTCGCGCTGGCGCGCAGTCAGCGCCGGTACCGGATCGAGCACGATGAGCCGCTGGCCGCCGATCCGTCGTGCCGCTTCGAACGCGAAGGCGCCAACCAGCTGCGCGATCGGCAGGATGTCGTCGGGCAAGTCGCGATCCGGCCTGACCGCAAATGAACATGACCCGCTCATCTCGCCCGGGACATGCGCGGGGATCGTCACGCCATCGCCAATCCCCTCGCGCCTTGCGCGGTCGAGCACGGCATTGTCGCAGTCGGTAAGGCGGATCATGTGGTCAAGCTCGGACCAGGCAAAGCCGACATGCGTGCCCTGGCTCGCGCGGTGCACCGGGTCGGTCGCGCCGAGCTGGTTGGCATCGAACCATTCGGCCCAGAGCTCGGGGTAGTTGTGCAGCCGGATCGCAGCACTGCTCGCAACCGGATCGACATGGTGAGTCAGCGCGAAATAGGCGAAGCCCATGCGCTCGGCGATCTCGCTCAGCGTATCGCCGAGCTGATCGGCAGTCTTCGCCTGACGGAGGGAATCAAGGAACGCCTGGGCACGCGCCAGTCCGGGCATGTCTCGTTCGACGCAAGGGCGCGCTTCCCAACCCGCCGGATCCCGCGCATCGCCTTTAAAGGCCCGGCACCGCTCCTCTCATTCCGCGGCGCCCGGCATGCTCATATGGAGAGGACGAACTCCCTAGCCCGAACCCGCCACGCATCGCCAGCCTTGCTGCGACGCACCATCGACATCTCCCCACTTCTGGGGAGCGCCACCGCGCCTTGGTTGTGGAACATCGCGCGCTTGCTTGTGCCGGTGCGTGCGATGTTCGTCCTTCCAGCGCTGCCCCTTCTACCAGCCTCTTGGTCTCGCCTGCTACGGGGTCCGGGCACTGGTCTTGCGCGCGGCGCGGTTCGCCGCGCGCGGGACTGGCCGGGTGGCGGGTAAGCTTGGCGGGCGGAGAAGCGACGCCCGGGCATCCGCCGCCAGCCGCAGACTGGCGCGATGCGGACGCCTATGCGCCGCTGCGCGATGCCGATCGCTATTTTTTCGCCTGGGAATGGCTGCGCCGCGATCCCGCCTATGTCGCAGCGGCGGCCGGCGGCACCGGCGATCCGGCGCGGTTCGGCCTGGCCTGCTTCGAGCCGCCCGGTGCGGCCGTGCCGGTTGCGCGTCCGATATGGCTGCGCAGCATCTGGCCGGGGGTGTTCCGGTGCCGGTTGCGCGGCGGACGCGCCGCGCTTGCGGACTGGCGCCATCTCCCCTGGGCGCGCGCCGAGGTGTGGAGCGCGGGCTGCGTCCACTGCCTCCTCTCCGATGGCCTTGGCGCGGTGCGGTTCGATGTGCTGCAAGGCCGCTATCCCTCGCAGGACTCGGATCTGCTCTTCGAAATCAACGGGCCGCCCGACCTGCCCGACCAGCTTGAGCAGCTCGCTCGCTTGCAGCGGCTGCTGCGCTGCGAGCAGCCCCGGCGCACGCGCTCGTCGCGCACGGGGCGCTGGATCGCGACCCTGCGTGTGCATGACGCGCTTGCGACCGGCGCACGCTATCGCGAGATCGCCGCAATCCTGTTCGGCGAACGGGTCGTGGGACCACGCTGGTGGCTCGAGACCCCCTCCTGGGGCCTCCGGGTCCAGCGGCTCGCCGCAGCATCGCGCACTGCCCTCGCCGCCGGGCCGGGACCCTGGCTGTGTCCGGCGCAGGCCGGGTCAGCATCAGACGCGACCACGAGCGAGGCATGACGGCACCTCGCGCGGATCGCGCGATCACGCTCTATGGCGTCGCCACCGCGCCCGCCTGCGGCGGTCGCGGCCTTGCGGTGACGATCGCTGGCGCGGCTTCATGGTCGCCGTATGCGCGGCGGCGTTCCGGTGATGATCCCCGGAGGCGCGGGG
>DATIGZ010000022.1:0-1755 GCA_035481255.1 Sphingomonas sp.
TCGTCGCTGGTGGACTCCACGATCATCTGCTTGTACCCCTCGGTCGCGCGCGCTTCCTCGGTGGCGATGAAGGCCGAGCCGATGTAGGCGAAATCGGCGCCCATCGCCTGCGCCGCGAGCACCGCGCCGCCATTGGCGATCGCGCCCGACAGGATGATAGGCCCGTCGAACCATGCGCGGGTTTCCTGCACGAAGGCAAAGGGGCTGAGCTGGCCGGCATGGCCGCCGGCGCCGGTGCAGACGAGGATCAGGCCGTCGGCGCCTTTTTCGATCGCCTTGTGCGCGAAGCGGTCGTTGATCACGTCGTGCAACGAGATGCCGCCCCAGCTGTGAACGGCCTGATTGACCGCCTCTTGCGCGCCGAGCGAGGTGATGACGATCGGCACCTGCCACTTGGCGCAGGTGGCGAGATCGGCCTCGAGCCGGTCGTTCGAGCGGTGGACGATCTGGTTGACCGCGAACGGGGCTGCGGGGCGGCCCGGATTGTCGCGGTTCCACGCCGCGAGCTCTTCGATGATTTGGTGCAACCACTCGTCGAGCTGGCTCTGCGGCCGGGCGTTCAGCGCCGGGAAGGAGCCGACGATCCCCGCCTTGCACTGGGCGATGACCAGCTCCGGACCGGAGACGATGAAGAGCGGCGAGCCGATGACGGGCAGGCGCAGGCGATCGAACAGAGCGGGTAGGGCCATTTGCGTTTCATACCCGAACTGAATTTGCTGTCCAGCGGGCGGGGCAAGGCGTGGCTGGATTGCATACCCGATTTTTGAAAAGGCTAGTCGATGCGGGTCAGCCCGGCGCGGAAGCGGCGCTGGCGATCGGCGTAGTTCCGCGCGGAGAGCAGTAGTGCGGCGCGGGTGGTCGGGTCGAGCTCGCGGACGGCGCGAGCCGGGCTGCCGACGATCAGGCTGCCGGCGGGGAATTCCTTACCCTCCGTCACCAGCGCGCCGGCGCCGATCAGGCAATCATCGCCGATCACCGCGCGGTTGAGGATGATCGCGCCCATGCCGACCAGAACCCGGTTTCCGATCGTGCAGCCGTGCAGGATGGCGTGGTGGCCGATCGTGCAGTCCGCGCCGACGGTGAGCGGGATACCGGGGTCCGAATGGAGCATCGCCCCTTCCTGCACGTTGCTGCGTTCGCCGACGATGATCGGGGTGTTGTCCGCGCGGATCACCGCCCCGAACCACAGGCTCGCGCCTTCCGCCAGACGCGCGTCGCCGATGACGTCGGCGCCGGGCGCGACCCAGGCGTCGGGATGGATAGACGGCGCCGTACCTTCGAACGCATAGACGGCCATCGTTTCCCCCATTCTAATTTGTTCGCGGGCGGAACGTCCCGCCGTTTCAACCGTATATCTTTATGACTCGGCGCTGCCGAGCCGGATTGCAGGAGACGGTAAATGATCAACCTGATCGTGCTTCTAATCGTAGGCGGCGTTCTGGGCTGGCTAGCCAGCATGGTAATGCGTACCGACGCCCAACAGGGCATTTTCCTGAACATCGTGGTGGGAATTGTCGGCGCGTTGCTGGCCGGACTGCTCATCACGCCGCTGATCGGCGGAGCGACCATTACGCAGGAATTCAGCGTGACCTCTTTGCTGGTCTCGTTCCTGGGCGCGGTCGTGCTGCTCGGAATCGTGAACCTGGTGCGGCGCGGTTCAGTGCGCTGACCCGGGCGAATCCTTCCCAAGCACCTGGGCGGCTTCGGCCGCCCTTTCTTTTGCGTCAGCGAACCGCGAGGTGGGCGAGGTCGGGA
>DATIGZ010000023.1:0-7805 GCA_035481255.1 Sphingomonas sp.
AGCAACGCGGGGGCGAGCCGTTCGGAACCCGCGAGCGTCAAATGTCCCTGATTGCGGTACAATAGCTGGCCATTAATGGCGGCGGGGCAATCTGCCCGGCCGCACAGGGTGTCGCGTGGAGACCAGATCATCACGCCGGGGCGACGTGCGGCGATCGCATCGATGGCACGATCCGCCGCCAGCGCGCGCGCGTCGATCCGGTCGCGCGATTCCGTGCATGCTTCAGCCCCGTATCGAACCGCGCATCGAAGGACCCCACGCCCATGCAGCGGCACGTCACGCGCGAGGATCACGCTCAGCCCGAGCTTGCGTGCAGCATCGACTTCGGCGGCCAGCTGACGGTCCCATCCAGCCTGCCCGGCATCCCACCCGCCGGCGAACAGGATCATGCGCAGATTGTGACTCCGCCGGAGCTCGGGAAGCGTGCCACGCACCCGTGCGTTGAAGCTGGCGCACGCGATCCAGTGCTTGTCCCCCGTCCCCACACCGGCGGGAGACCCGCCCGGCGGGCAATAGCCCGCGGTCCGTGTGAGGACACGAACTCCGGCCTGCCGTCCCGCGATATCGAGCGCACGGCCCAGCTGGGCGGCATGTGAATCGCCCCAGAGCAGTATCGCGGCACTCCCCCGGCGCGCGCCCGATCCGCATGGCGCTGCGCCGCCGCAAAAGGGAAAGTCGCGAACAGCGCCGCCGCGCGCAGCCTTGTACTGCGCCATCAAAGACCCTGACGGATAGGGTCGAGCGCCCCAAGCCCACAGCGCGGCGCTCAGCGACAATCCCACTCCCAGCAACGCAACTCCGCTTCCGATCGAACCCCATATGCTGCGAAAGCCGGGCGTGCGCCGCGTGCGGACCGGCATTTCGACCCAGCGGTGCATCGCCACCGCTAGCAACAGTGCCAGCAGCACCAGACCGGCGTCACGCGCGAGCGGCCCTCCGCCCCATTGAATGCGCGCGAATGCGAGCAGCGGCCAATGCCAGAGATACCAGCCATAGGAGACACGGCCCAGTCCGACGATCCAGCGTCCGGACAGCGCCCGGCACACGAGTCCACGGGGGTCGGCGGTGCCCCCCGCGATCAGCATTGTCGCGCCGAGCACGGGCAGGATCGCGTGGAAGGATGGGAACGGCGTTCCCGCATCGAACGCCAGAACCGAAACGGCGACCGTGAGTCCCCCCAGAGGAGCGAGCCACCACATTTGCCTTCGGAACGGTGGCGCCAGCGCAAGCAGGCAGCCCGCCGCCAACTCCCACGCACGCGCCGGGATCAGGAAGAACGCCGCGCGCGAACCGCCAAGACCGGCGGAAAGGCCCAGCGACAGCACAAGAATCGTGATGAGGAATACGCCCAGCGCCATTGTGAAGCCCCGGCCGTGCCGCCGCGACACTCCCGCGATGCCGGCGACGGCCAGCGGCCAGAGGATGTAGAATTGCTCCTCGACCCCCAGCGTCCACAGGTGCTGGAGCGGGATCAGGGCGCTGGCGGGCTCGAAATAGCCACCGCCCGAACTCCAGAAATGGATGTTGGCGGCAAACAGCATCGCCGCCGCAGCCGATTTGCCGAGCGCCACCTGCTCGTCGGGGAGCAACAGAAACACGCCCGCGCCGAGCGTCGCGACGACGACAAGGACGAGCGCGGGCAGCAGGCGACGAACGCGGCGAGCATAGAAATCCGTCAGACTGACGGTTCCGCAGGCGCGGTGCTGCGCGAGGAGCTGCCGGGTGATCAGGAAACCCGAGAGGACGAAGAAGATATCGACCCCGACATACCCCCCCGCCGCGAAGGGCAAGTTGATATGGCACGCGACCACCAGCAGGATCGCCAGTCCGCGCAAGCCATCCAGATCGGCACGATAATCAGGTGATGTTGTGATCGCGTCTCGCCCGGGCGGGAGTGGTTGGCGAAGGTCTCGCCCACTGTTATCGGCAGGTCAATCGCGCCGGCGCAATGCTCACGCGCGCCGGAGGGCATCGATGTCATTGGACGGAAATCACCGGCGGTTCACGCCCAATGCGGCGATCAGCTGGACCGACAATGGCGGCCCCGCGCTCCTCTTCGATCACGAACGGGGCAGCTATCATTCGCTCAACAGATGGGCGGCCGATCTGTGGCGGATGCTTCAGGAGGGTGCGCACGAAGGCGAGATTACCGCGGCGTTCGCGGCACGCTACGACGCGGAGCCGGAGATGATCGCGGCCGATGTCGCCGATTTTCTGGACAGCGCGCTGGCAAGCGGCCTGATCGCCCTGCGCTCATGAGCGGTATTGCCGGGCTGATCCATACCGACGAGCGCCCCGTCACGCCGGAGATGCTCGAGCATATGGCTGCCGCCACGCCGCATCTGGGCATGGACGGGATCGGCCATTGGCACCACGGACCGGCAGGATTCGTCCGCTTCGCGTTGCACACCACGCCGGAAGCGGTGACCGAAACCCAGCCTCATGCGGATCGTGCGGCCGACGACGTCATCGTGTTCGACGGGCGGCTCGACAACCGCGACGCGCTGCGAGCTGCGCTCGGCCCGGCCGATCCCGGCGCCCGCGCGCCCGATTGCGTCATCGTGCTCGCCGCGCATCGCCGCTTTGGCGACGCCCTGCCCGACAAGCTGGTCGGCGATTATGCGCTGGCCGTCTGGCAACCGCGGCACCGCCGCCTCTTCGCCGCGCGATCGCCGGTCGGGATGCGCCCCTTTTTGTGGACGCGCCGCAACGGCCTGTTCGCGTTCGCCAGCGAGCCCTCCACGCTGGTGCGCGGGCTCGATCTGCCAAGAAAGCTCAACGAAGGCGCGATCGCCGAGAACCTCGCCTCGCGCTTCGTGACCGATACCGAAACATTCTGGGATGGCGTTTATCGCCTGCCGCCAGGTCACGCGCTGGTGCTCGCGAACGGCAATGTCCGCACCTGGCGCTGGAACGAGGGGCCGTTCGAGGATCATCTCGATCTGCCGGAGGCCGATCATATCGAGCGGTTCCGCGACCTGTTCGATCAGGCGCTGGTGGCGACGACGCGCTGTCAGGGCCGCGTCGCCGCCCAGCTCTCGGGCGGGATGGATTCATCGACCATCGTCTGCCGCATCGACCAACTGGTCCGGGAGGGGCGGATCGGCGCCATGGTCGAGACCGTTTCCGCGCGTTACCCCGGCGAGATATGCGATGAGGGCGAATGGATCGCCGAGGTCGAGCGGCAATGCGGTATTCGTTCCACCATGGTCGAAGGCGCGCCCTTCGACGCGGATCGCGCGTCGCGATGGTGCGCCCAGACGCTGCATCTTCCGCTTCGTCCCAACACCGCCGGGACGGTCGAAGCGGTTTGCGCCCATCTGCGTGGTCAGGGCATTCGCGTCGCGCTGACCGGCGAAGGCGGCGACGACTGGCTCGCGGGGTCGCGGGCACACTGGCCCGACCTGTTGCAGCGCGTGCGCTGGGGTAAGCTGCTCCGCGAAGCGACGGCATCCGGCACGGGGTGGCGCCGGCCGTTGCGCGCGGCGCGAGCGATCGCCCGCGACGCGGCACTTCCCCTGATGTCGCGGCGCCGCCGCGAGCGTTTGCTGCGCCCTCATCTGGACTTCGCCCGAAACACGCCCGACTGGCTTTCGGCGGACTGGGCGAGACGGATCGATCTCACCGATCGCTGGGCCAATGCCCCGCGCCCGCCTGCGCTGGGAAGTCTCCATCAGATGGAGCGTTATCGCGTCTATTCGCTCGCCCGCCGCCATATCAACATGGACAATGCGTTCGCCTTCGCCACCAGCCAGGGGGTCGAGTTGCGGCACCCCCTGCACGATTTCCGCCTCACGCGATTCCTGATGGGAGCCGCCGGCGATATGCTGCTGCGCGGCGACAGCCGGAAGCACTTGCTCCGCGAAGCCACTCGCGGTGTCCTGCCGGAGAAGATACGCCTGCGGACCAGCAAGGCGAACATCTCCGCCCCGATCATCGACGCCGTGACCGCGCATTTGCGCGAACGCCCGTTTCGCGACATGCACTGCGTCACGAATGGCTGGGTCGATCCCGCGGAACTGGAGCGCATGCAGACGGATTATCTCGCTTGGCGCCGTTCGGACGACCTGCCGGTGCCGGAATCAAATTATGCCGTAGTCTGGAACACGGTTGCGACCGACATGTGGCTTGAATATGCGCTCAAATCCTGACGCAGCGAACAACGAGGCAATCGCGATGATGACGGATGACAGTGTGATTGCGCGCAGCGTTTCGCTGGTGTCCTCCCAGGTGGATGGACAGGTCGTCATCATGAACATCGACAGCGGGCATTTCTTCCAGCTCAATCACACCGCGTCCCGCATCTGGGACCTGCTGGAGACGCCGCAGGATCTGGCCACGATCGGCCGGCAATTGAGCGACCGGTTCGACGTGGATCAGGCGAGCTGCCGTGCCGATCTGGCCGAATTCGTCGGCGCGATGCAGCAAAAGGGGCTGCTGACCGTCAACTGATCGGTCCGCGACTTACGCCGGACGCGCGGCATGCTCCTGAAGAAAACGGAGCATCAGCGCGTCGCCTGTCCCGTCCGACTGGCGCCGCATCCGCCGCGGCTGCGGAACCGGGTTCGTCGCGCCCAGATCGCCAAGCAGGCCGCCGACGATACGATCATAGTCGGCGACCAGATCCTCATAAGCGATCGTGCGTGGCGTGATCCCGTTGGCCGCGAAGAAACCCCGCCAATGGCCGTGGCTGAACTCGCCGAAGGCGATCAGGGCCATGATCCGGTCATAGTCATATTCGGCATCGCCGGACGGCGCTTTCGTGGCACCGTCGATCTGCCGCCACACCCCGGTCTGGGTGGCGATCAGGGAAGAAACCGCCTGCCGCAACCGGTCGCGCCGGTAGAGATAGACATAGTGCGGATTGGGCAGAATACTTGCCAACTCGCCCGCGATATCGCGATATTCCTCGTCCCGCATCTCGCTTGCCGGACGGTTCAGCAGAGCCGGGTCGTAGCCGGGCCGGCGTTCGAGCAGCACTTCGGCGATATCCTGCCAGAACAGCTTGATCGACAGCGTCCCGTTCGGCTCGGTCCGGTATCGGTGCATCGCCGAAACATAGCTGTCGAGGTCCGGCGCGCGCCATCGCTGGGCGAGCGCGGGCCGGAAGCCGCGATGGAGATACTCGAGCGGACACCCCAGGCCGCCCGCGAAAGCGATCGCCTCGCCCAGCATCGTGCTGCCCGATCGCGGATGGCTGCAGATCACCAGGCTCGCGCGGGGAACGCCAGTCCACGGGGCATAGTCGGCGGCATCGAGCGACAGGTCGTAGCGGGTCATGCAGGCAAGCAGTCCAGATGCGCCGCCACCGCCTCAGCGACGGCCGGCAATTTCGCGAAGGCGCGCGGATAGGACAGACCGAAGACCGGTACATCGCTGGCCACCCGTCCGAGACGGCGCATCAGATCGCCATTCTCCGCGACATCCCGCCGATTGAAGCGGACAATCTGGGAACATAGCGTCACCAGCACCTCCGGCCCCGTCAGC
Source organism: Sphingomonas sp. (assembly GCA_035481255.1). GTDB lineage: Bacteria > Pseudomonadota > Alphaproteobacteria > Sphingomonadales > Sphingomonadaceae > Sphingomonas. The sequence continues at coordinate 5,488 of DATIGZ010000023.1, forward strand.
CGTTCGAACCCGACCGCGGAGTCCTCCGCCGGCACCGTCAATAGCAGGACCGCGTTCAGCGGCATCGGCGCGGGCGGCGTCGCATGCGGACGATACGAGAATTTCCCGTCATACCCCGTCATCGGCACCACGCGATCAGCCGGAATGTCCAGCCCCGCCACCGACTCCTCCCAGAGCGACACACCCTCGGTTCCGCTCAGCGCGGTCACCGGGCCGGTATCGTCGAGCACCGACATGTCGTCGCTGAATATCCCCCAGTCCAGATAGCGCGCGAGCGCCGCGGTCATCGTCGACTTTCCCGCGCCGGAGGTTCCCAGCAGCATCACCGCGCCAGCGGGGCCACTCAACGTCGCGGCGTGGATCGGCAAACGGCCGTGCAGATAGCAAATCCTGGGGAGGACACGCCGGACCAGAATCTCCGCGAGCAGGGGCAGATCCGCCGGGTCGGGACAGTGGCAAACCAGCCGCCGTCCGGTCTCGGCGACCACGACCCCGGCCATACCATGACGGAACAACCAGTCGGCGCCGGCCTTATGCAGCTCAAGACCATATCTGCCGATCGACCGGTGCAGCAATTCGCCGTCCGGCAACGGGTTGGATGAAACGGAGATATGGACGTCCGCATCGCCCGAGCTTTGCGGAAGCGCGCTAGGGAACGGCAGTTCCATCGCCGATGAAAGGCGCAGGCCGCCAAATGCAAAGCCGCGCGTCCGCAACCCGTCAACTCCGCTAGTCTGGAAACCCGCGGAATCGATCAAAATCTCATCCCGCCATATGCGCTATCGGACTCAGCTGAGATTGCTGACACCGTCCCCAATCCGCCACTGGACACCGCGCGCCACCGTCACCGGCTGATAATCGACGATCTCCGGCTTCGACCAAACTTCCCTGACGAGTTCCCGCACGGCAGGTTCCGACACAGGTGCATCGTCATGTTGAAGATTGGCGGATGTAATGACCGTCACTGAATAACCCCCTGGTCTTCTTTCAAATAGCGTTCGCATGCGTTCTGCCGACGGTCAGCGCGGCAGCTGACACGCCGGAACGCCGAATTCCCGTGCTGATCGAAGCTGTCAGCGCCTCAGCTGAGGTTGCTGAAGCCATCTCCGATACGATAGCTAAGGCCCCGTGCCACCGTCACCGGCTGGTAGTCGACGATCTCAGGCTTCGACCAAATCTCCTTGGCCAGCGCCTGCTCCTGCTTCCCCGACGCAAGGGCGTCGTCGTGCCGGAGATCGGCGGATTTGCTGTCGATCATTGAATTCGCTCCCTAATTCCGCTGAATTCAGGTGCACGATGGCATATCTCTCTCCAACTGTCAGCCCATGGCGGACAGCCGAAACCCCGAATTCCGGTCGGCTTCGAAGCCGTCGGCACCTCAGCTGAGATTGTTGACGCCATCTCCGATACGGTAGCTGATGCCGCGGGCAACCGTCACCGGCTGATAATCGACGATCTCCGGCTTTGCCCAGCCCTCCTTGGAAGGGACTTTGGTCGCGCCGTCGAGATGATCCGCTCCGTTATCGAGAGGATTTACAGGATTGTTGTCGATCATAGAAAACTCCCGTGCGTGGGCGGCGCATAACCCCATGCCGGTTAACCAGCAAGCCGCTACAACGGTTAATCTTTGCAAAACCAGCCGATTTTGCGGGCCAGACAACATAAGCGGCAGTCGCATCACGTCGGCTTTCGTCGCAATCAGGGCCGGTTTGGGCGCACGCCGCAGCACCGGGCGCCCCGTCGGCGGGTTCAGCCGCTGCGGTGGTGCGGCAGCGCCTTTCATTCTGCATTCCCCCAATCGACAGATTCGAGGAGGAACAGATGAAGCGCTCCCTGCCTATCGCATTGCTGGCGGCCGGTACGATGATGACTGCGGGCAGCATCATGTCCCCCGCCCCAGCACAGGCGCAGGACGGCTGCCCGGCTCCCGAGGGCAAGCCCAAGAAGAAGCGCGGGTTGGGTGGTTTGATGGGCATGGTGCGCTCCAACGGGCTGGTCGGATCGGTCGCTGGCGCGATGCGTGGCGACGGCAATCTGCGCGCTGACCTTCAAGGCGCGGCACAGCGCGAGGCGGAACGCGGCGCGGGGCAAGTGCTCGCCGCCGCCGGATGTGCCGAGGCGCGGCCGGCGGCGGCACCGGCGGACGGTGGCACGCCCGAGGTTAAGGTTGCCGCCGAACGCAAGCCGGCGGAAACTTCCACCCAGCGCGCGAAACGGGAAATGGCGGCGAACGACGCGAAATACCCCAGCCGCATGACGATCCCGGCGGAGTGGAAGACGGCCAAGACCGTCTATGATGAGTTCGGCAAGGTGAAGTG
>DATIGZ010000024.1:0-8648 GCA_035481255.1 Sphingomonas sp.
GTCTCGACCGGCCCGCAGATCGTCCGCAATGCGCCGCGCGTATTTGTCGTCGACATGCCCGGCGCGGGTCAGGCCGGCGTGGTCATCGCCCGGCCCGGCATCGCGCGCGCCGACAAGGATTTCTACGCGGCACAGGTCGCCAACGCCACGCTCGGCGTCGGCTTCACCTCGCGCCTCAACCGCGAAATCCGCATCAAGCGCGGCCTCGCTTATGGCGCGGGCAGCAACGTCGATGCGCGCCGCGCGCCCGGCATCGTCAGCGCCTCTACCCAGACCAAGAACCCCTCGGCGCCCGAGGTGGTCTCGCTGATCGCGGCCGAAATGAAGAAGCTTGGCGAAGCCCCCGTCCCCGCCGCCGAACTCGATTCGCGCAAGGCGGTGCTGGTGGGCAGCTTCGGCCGCCGGATCGAGCGGACCGACGGTATCGCCGGCGCGCTCGTCGACTACGTCGCCGACGGCGTCCCGCTCGATACGCTCTCGACCTACATCCCGTCGATCCAGGGCGTCGATCCCGCCAAGGTCCAGGCCGCGGCGAAGAAGGTGCTCGATCCCGCGGGCGCCAGCATCATCGTCGTGGGCGACGCCAAGCTGTTCGTCGACGAACTGCGCAAGGCTCACCCGACGCTCGAGGTGATCCCGGCCACGTCGCTCAACCTCGACAGCGCGACGTTGAAGTAGTTCAAACAGCCCCTCCCTTCACGGGGAGGGGCTTGATCAGGCCATCTTCAACTCAAAAACTTACCTTAACCATCAACCGTTTCACCGCGGGACGCCCCCAAATCCGGGGCAGAATATTCACCCCTTCCGCGTTATGGCGGCCGCCTGACGAGGCTTGTTGCCTCTCACGGGAACCCATCGTGCTGCGGCGATTCACACGGTTACAGCTTCGGGGAATCGTGGCGGCGCTGCTGGTGTCGCTGGTCGGCGCCGGCTTTTCCGCGCACGCCGGCTTCTCAGCACTGAGCGCAGGCGACGCGCGCGTCGTCGGCCCGGCCGCCACCGGCTATGAAGCCGACGATCACTTCCCCGGCGCCGCCTATTACCAGCTCGCCAGCGACGAAACCGCCGCCCCCGCCGCGGGCGTCACCGGAACCGTCGCGCTGCCCGAAGGCCCGGAACCGGCGAACTACGTGCCCGATCCCACGCTGCGCCCGGCCGCGCCGTTCGTGATGCGCGGCACGCCGCAGGACAAGGCGCGCGCGCTCGAATGCCTCACCACCGCCATCTATTACGAGGCGGCGAGCGAACCCGATGACGGCCAGCGCGCGGTGGCGCAGGTGATCCTCAACCGCGTGCGCCACCCCACTTTCCCCGCCACCGTCTGCGGCGTGATCTATCAGGGATCGGAAAAGGCCGGCTGCCAGTTCAGCTATGCCTGTGACGGCGCGATGGCCCGCCGCCCCTCGCATGCCGCATGGCAGCGCGCATCGCGCGTCGCCGCCTCGGCGCTGGCGGGCGAGGTGTTCGCGCCGGTCGGCATGGCGACCCACTATCATACCTATGCCGTCACCCCGTCGTGGAACCGCAGTCTGGTGATGACCGGCGTGTTCGGCGCGCATTTCTTCCACCGGTGGAAGGGCTATTGGGGCACCGGCGCGGCGTTCAAACAGGTCTATCACGGCGGCGAACCCTGGCCCGGCCCCCACCCGCGCGCCGTCACCGCGGCTGAGGTTGCCGCGGCCGCCGCCATAACCGTGCCGATGCCCGCGCTGTCCGAACCCGCCGCCGTTCAACCGCGTGCCGTACCGGCACCGGTCCAGCAGGAATATGCCCGCAGCGGCGATGTTCGCCCCGAATATACCGCGGCGCCCGACTCGCAGATCCTCGACAAGTGGAAGGACAGCGGCCAGCCGTTGCGCTGACGCGAAACGGCCCCCGCCCGGCAAGGCGGAGGCCGTCATGCTTCTTATCCGTTCAGCCGCTTAGCGGCGATGCTCCCAGTCGCGGCGCTCCCAGCGGATCTTCCGCGCCAGCGCGTCGAAGCGGCGGTCGAGGTCGCGGCGTTCCGCCATCGTCAGGCCCGGGGCCGAACGGCGATAGCGATGCTCGAGGTTGGCGATCCCGCGGAACTCGGTCCGCAGCCGTGCCGCCTCGCGCCGGTTGAGCTGGCCCGAGCGCACGCCGCGGTCGATCCGCTGCTCAAGCTTGGCCTGACGCTCGTTGATGCCCCACCAGTTGCCATGCTGCGCCGAAGCGGCGGGAATGGTGGCCGTAGCGACACCAAGGCCGGCGATCAGGATTGCGATCTTCTTCATCACTGCTCTCCTCACTCAAAAACAGGACCGCTTCGCTGCGGTCGAATGCCGTTATCCCCCGCGCCTGTCGCAACAGTTTCACCAAAGCCGTGCTTTTGTGTCGCCGAGTGTCGCAACCGCGCGAGGTTCGTTCATCTTCACGCTCAATGTCTTCTTCGGCTCCCGATTGTGTGTTATTCAAACAAGACACCTTGTCAGATCGTCCGGAAGGAACCATCTTCAAGCCATGTTGAACCTGGTCTCAATCGTCGTCGGCATCGTCGCCTTTCCGGTGATGCTGCTTGGTCTCATCCCGCTGCTCGGGGCGCTCAACTATCTGGTGATCCCGCTCGCGGTGCTCGGCGCGGCGCTGGGCGCGCTGTCGGATTCGAACACCGGGCGCAACCTCAACCTGATCGTGCTGCTGGTCGGCTTCGTCCGGCTGTGGCTCGGCGGCTTCATCTTCTGAACCCAACGCATCTTCCTCTCTCCTGACCTCGCCTTAACGGGCGGGGTCGGATAGAGTTGCGCGATCCGCCTGCGTTTACAGTCGCTTGGTGCCCGGATAGGCGAACAGAAGGTCGCTGTCGTGCGACGCGGTCAGCACCGCGCTTCCGGTTACGGTCAGGCATTCGCCGGCCCGCCAGGCGACGCCGTCGACCTCGCCGGACCCGCGCACCGGCACCAGCCAGCCGGTCACGCCTTCGGGCATCCGCAACGCGCGGTCGCCGCCCGGCCAGCGTTCCACCACGAATTTGGGGCCTTCCACCAATATCGTCCGGCCATGCCCCGCCTCGCCCGGCACCGGCGCGGCGACGAACGGCACCGCATCGGCCACCGCCACGCCGTCCTCCAGATGCAGCTCGCGCGGGCGGCCATAGTCGTAGAGGCGATAGGTGGTCTCGCTGTTCTGCTGGATCTCGATCAGCGTGATCCCCGCGCCGATCGCATGAATGGTGCGCGACGGGGCATAGATGAAATCCCCCGCCCTGACCGGCTTCCAGTCGAGCAGCGCCTCGATCGATCCGTCCAGCGCCGCCGCGCGAAGCGTCGCGTCGCCGACCGGTTCATGCGTGCCCAGCGCAATCGTCGAATCGGGTTCGGCCGCCAGAATCACCCAGCATTCGTCCTTGCCGCGCGGCAGCCCGCGCGCGTGCGCCTGCGCGTCGTCGGGATGCACCTGCACCGACAATTTCTCGCTGGTGAAGAGATATTTGATCAGCAGGTCCGGCGCGCTGTCGCCCGGTGTCTGGAACCAGATCTCGCCCACCGGCTCGCCATCGGGCGCGGGGTCGGCGAATCCCGGCCACAGCCGGTGCCGTCCCCAGGGTTTTTCAACGCGATGCGTGGCGAGAAGCGTCGCAGACATTCGGCTTCCATGAGGGATTTGGGACGCGCAGGCAACGCGCCACCCCCGCCTTCGATCCGGTTCGCCGCAGGGACCCCCAAAAAACATTTCGCGGGGCCGCATCGCTCGGCTAAGAACCGCGCCATGCGTATGCTTTCGATCCGTCCGCTCGCCCTTGTTCTCGTCGCAGCCGTGGCACTCACCGGCTGCAATCGCGGCGGCGGCACCCGCGCCGACCTGCCCTATGTCGCGCGCGACGTCGGCACGCTCTACACCGCCGCCAAGGACCGGCTCGACAGGGGGCAGTACAAGCTCGCCGCCGCGCTGTTCGACGAGGTCGAGCGTCAGCACCCCTATTCGGTCTGGGCGCGTCGCGCTCAGCTGATGGGCGCCTTCGCTTATTATCTCGATCGCAATTACACCCAGGCGATCCAGTCGTCGCAGCGCTTCCTCGCCGTCCACCCCGGCAACCGCGACGCGCCCTATGCCTATTATCTGATCGCGCTCAGCTATTATGAGCAGATCAGCGACGTCACCCGCGATCAGAAGATCACCCAGCAGGCGCTCGACGCGCTGGGTGAGCTCAACCGCCGCTATCCCAACACCCGCTACGCCGCCGATGCGCGGCTCAAGGTCGATCTCGTCCGCGATCACCTCGCGGGCAAGGAGATGGAAGTCGGCCGTTACTATCAGGTGCGCGGCCAGTGGCTCGCCTCGATCATCCGTTTCCGCACCGTGATCGACACCTATCAGACCACGACCCACACGCCGGAGGCGCTGATGCGCCTGACCGAATCCTACCTCGCGCTCGGCGTGAAGGAAGAGGCGAAGAAGTCGGCGGCGGTGCTCGGCGCCAACTATCCCGGCACGCAATGGTATCAGCGCGCCTATGACCTGATCGGCAAGCATGGCGAAGCGGTGGCGGTTCCCGCCTCGGCGCCGGCGACCGCGCCCAAGCTCGACGATGTGCCCAAGCCCAAGCCTGTCGACGAAGAAACGAACTAAGGCACACAGCCCCGATGAATCGCCTTTGCCAAGGCGGAACAAAAAGGGGTAACAGCGGCCGATGCTGACCGGCCTCAACATCCGCGACGTGGTGCTGATCGAGGCGCTCGACCTCGATTTTCGCGCGGGTCTGGGCGTGCTGACCGGCGAAACCGGCGCGGGCAAATCGATCCTGCTCGATTCGCTCGGCCTGGCGCTCGGCATGCGCGCCGACAGCGGCCTCGTGCGTCAGGGCGCCGCGCAGGCGGTGGTCACCGCCAGCTTCGAGCTTGCCGACCCCGCCCCGGTCGCCGCCCTCCTCGCCGAAAACGGTCTGGACTTCGATCCCGGCGAGCCGCTGCTCATCCGCCGCATCGTCAAGGCCGACGGCGGCAGCCGTGCCTTCGTCAACGATTCGCCCGCCTCCGCCGCCTTGCTGCGCGAACTGGGCGCCTTCCTCGTCGAGATCCACGGGCAGCATGACGATCGCGGCCTCCTGAACCCGCGCGGCCACCGCGCGTTGCTCGACACCTTCGGCCGCCTCGACACCGACGCTGTCGCCGACGCCCACCGTGCCTTCCGCGCCGCCGACGACGAACTCGCCGCCGCCCGCGCCGAGCAGGAGACCGCGGCCCGCGACCGCGAATGGCTCGAACATGCCGTCGCCGAGCTCACCGCGCTCGCCCCCGAACCGGGCGAGGAGGATCAGCTCGCCGAACGCCGCACCGCCATGCAGCGTGGCGAGAAGATCGCCGGCGAGCTTCAGGCGATCGCCGACTTGCTCGACGGCAGCGACGGCGCGCTCACCCGGCTGCGTCAGGCCGCCCGCATTCTCGAGCGGATCGCCGACGACCACCCCGCCCTCACCGAATCGCTCGCCGCGCTCGATCGCGCGCTGATCGAAGGCGGCACCGCTCAGGAAAAGGTCGACGAGGCGGGCGAGGCGCTCGCCTTCGACCCGCGCGCGCTCGAGGCCGACGAAGCGCGTCTGTTCGAGCTGCGCGGCATCGCGCGCAAGCATCGCGTCCAGCCCGACGACCTCGCCGAACTGACCGGAACCCTCGCCGCGCGCCTCGCAAGGATCGAGGGGGGCGAGGATACGATCCACCGCCTCGAAGCCGCGCTCGCACAGGCCGAAACCGCCTACACCGCTGCCTCCGAGACCCTCTCGGCCGCGCGCACCGCCGCCGCCGCGCGTCTCGACGGCGCGGTCGCGACCGAGCTGGCCCCGCTCAAGCTCGACGCCGCCCGCTTCCGCACCGTGGTCGATCCGCTGCCGCGCGATCAATGGTCCGCCTCGGGCCGCGATCGCGTGGAGTTCGAGGTTTCGACCAATCCCGGCGCGCCGTTCGCCCCGCTGATCAAGATCGCCTCGGGCGGCGAGCTGTCGCGCTTCATCCTCGCCTTGAAGGTCGCGCTCGCCGAAGAGGGCGGCGCCCGGACCCTCATTTTCGACGAGATCGATCGCGGTGTCGGCGGCGCGGTGGCGAGCGCGATCGGCGAACGCCTCGCGCGTCTTGCCGGTGACGCGCAATTGCTCGTCGTCACCCACAGCCCGCAGGTCGCGGCACGCGGCGGGCAGCATCTGCTGATCGCCAAGAGCCATGACGGCCTCGTCACCCGCACCGGCGTTCGTGCGCTGGATGACGCCGCTCGTCGAGAAGAAATTGCCCGCATGCTCTCCGGCGCCCAGATCACCGACGAGGCCCGCGCTCAGGCCGATCGTCTGCTGGAGACCGCATGATCCGTACGCTGCTTGCCCTCGCCGCACTGGCGATCACCACTCCGGCAAGCGCGCAGGTACCGATCTCAGCCGAACTCACCCTCCCCGCCGCGCCCGCCATTTGGGTCCGGGCCGACGGCACGCAGATCGCCTATGAGATCCGTGTTTCGAGCTTCCACCGCTCGCCGATGCGCCTGCACGCTCTTGAAATCCTCGATGGCGAAAGCCGCCCCCTCGGTCGCTACGCAGGCGACAAGCTCGCGGCGTTGATCGGCGGTCAATGGGTGACCGAGGATGCCGATCGCATGCTGGTGGCACCGGCCGCGCACGCGCTGATCTTCGTCAACCTGCCCGTCGATCGTCCCGTTGCCGCCGTCCGCCACCGCCTCACCTACAATGTCGGCGATCGCCAGCCAGTCACGGTCGAGACCGCTCCACGCGCCGTCACCCCCGCTCCGCGCCCTTTCGGCCCGCCGATCCGCGGCGGCACATGGTCGGCAATCTACCAGCCGGCGATGGAGTTCGGCCACCGCCGCTATGTCTATGCGGTGGGCGGCACCCCGCGCGTCCCCGGCCGCTTCGCGGTCGACTTCTTCCACGCCGAGCGCAATCCCAAGGAACCGCGCTACGCCGCCGATCCCGGCTATGGCGCGGAGGTGATCGCGGTCGCAGACGGCCGCGTGATCGCGGCGCGCGACGACTTCGCCGATCCCGAACGCCGCGATCCCAACCCGGTGAATCCGGAAAATGCCACCGGCAACTATGTCGCGGTTGATATCGGAGACGGCCGCATCGTCTTCTACGAGCATTTGAAACAGGGCCTCGCGGTCAAGCGCGGCGACCGCGTGCGCCGCGGCCAGTTGCTCGGCCGCGTCGGCGCCACCGGACAGGTCGGCGGCACTCACCTGCATTTCCACGTCGCCGACACCAACTCCCCGCTCGGTGCCGAGGGCCTGCCCTTCGCGTTCGACCGGTTCGAGCAGACCGGCAGCTGGAAGACGATCGATCAGGCCTTTTCAGGCGAGCGCTGGCAGCCGGCCCCGCCCCGCCGTTTCACCGCCGCGATGCCCGCGCCGAACGTGGTGGTCCGCTTCCCCTAGAGGCCCTTGGGCTTCTCGCCCTTCTTCGGCACGGTCCAGAAATAGACCATCCGCCCGTTCACATCGCGTTCCGCCTCCGGCTCCCATTCGCCCATCCGGAACGCATGGCTCACGATCCGCGTCCCCGGCTTCAGTTCCGCTAGCAATTTCGGCCGCAACTTCTCGTTCAGCGTATCGAGCAGATAGAGCGTGATAACGCTCGCATCGCTGAAGTCGCTCGCGAACAGATCGGCCTGTTTGAAGGTAACCCTTCCCTCGACCCCCTGCGCCTTGGCGTTGGCATTGGCCTCGGCGATGCGCTGCGGATCGATGTCGATGCCGGTCGCCCTGACCTTCGCCCGCTTGACCGCGGCGATCGGGATGCGCCCGTCGCCCGATCCCAGATCATAGAGCACGTCACCGTCCTTCACTTGCGCCATGTCGAGCATCGCCTCGACCACCTCGGGCGGGGTGGGCACATAGATCACGTCGGGGGTGCGGCTCTCCTGCACGGCGACGGGGCCGGGCGGCTCAATCGCGCTGCCCGCCATCAGCATCGCGGCGGTGATGATGATCAGCTTCATGGGCTTCTCTCCTCCTCGGGCTTCAGGAACAGGAGCAGGACGGCGCCTGCTCCCAGTACGGCAACCCCGGCAAGCGCTCCCCAGCCGGTATAGGCGAGGCTGGACCATAGCAGATACGCCGTCGTCGCGCAGAAGACGGCGGGCAGAATGGGATAGAACGGCACGCGGAAGGGCCGCTCCGTGTCAGGGAAGCGCCGCCGCAGCACGAACAGCGCCGCCCCCACCAGCAGCAGGAAGAACCAGAACACCGGCGCGGTATATTCGACCGCGAGCTGGAATCCGTCGCGCGCGAACCCGCCCGCCACCACCAGCGCCAGCGCCACCGCGCCCTGCGCCACCAGCGCGTTGCCCGGTGTGTCGCGCGCCACGTCCCAACGGCCCAGCCAGCGTAGCGCGCCGAATCGCCGGCCCAGCGCGGCCGCCGTGCGTCCGCCGGTGATCGCCGTGGCGTTGGCGCTGGTCAGCGCCGCGACCGCCACCGCCGCGCTGATCGCCGCCGCCCCGCCGTCACCCAACGCGCGCCGCATCACCTCCGCCGCCACCGCGTCCGACGCGGCGAGTCCGGAGAACCCCAGCGAATGCAGCGCGGAGAGGTTCATCAACACATAGAGAAAAGTCACCAGCGCCAACGCCCCCGCCATGATCGGCGCGATCCGGCGCGGCGGGGCCTTCATCTCCGCCGAGACATATACCGCC
>DATIGZ010000025.1:0-5054 GCA_035481255.1 Sphingomonas sp.
GATCGCTCAGGCATCGCAGGCCGATCCGGCGCTGCAGCAGAAGGTGCAGGCCGCGATCGTCGCCGAACAGCAGGCCTCGCCCGCCCCGACCCAGTAATCGTCCCCCCTGGGGTGCGCGGACCGGCCTAGCGCCGCGCGCAGCCCAAGGCGGCGGCGTCGATCGCGGTGGCTGCGCCCTTCAGGGCGTAGACATCCGCGAAGGCGCCGCCGCCACTCGCCAGACTTTCGACGCTCATGCTCCGGCTCGACCGGATCGCCGCGACGATCGCGGCATCGGTGCGCGCATCGGGCGCCCACGCGTCGCTCGGCCCTGCCATCAGTTCGAATCGCCGCTCGCCGACCGCCAGCGTCACCTTCGCGCGGGGATCGCGCGCCCGGCTCAGGCGAATGTGGAGCTGGTTGCGCGCGCCGCCGCGCGGCCAGTTGGCGATACTGGCGAAGGCGCCGCCACGCGCGCCTTGCGGCGGCTGGCTGATCGCGTAGCAGCGCAGTGGCGCCGCGTCGCGAAACGCGCCCCAGCTGTCGAACACGCCCAGCGATTCGCGACCCTGCGCCTGAACCGCGGCGATCAGCATCAGCGCCGCCGCGATCATGCCGGCGCGTGCCCCGCACCGATGTGGATCACCGTTTCGACACCCCCTTCGATCATCACCACCGATCCTTGCGGCAATCCTGCCGCGATCGGCGTTTCGAACTCGGGATGCGGTTCACCTTCGGTCATGATCCCGCGCAGCACGCGGCTGGAAATGCCGTGCATGATGACCAGCCGGTCGCCGGGATCGTCGCCGGTGTCATCCAGCCAGCCGCCGACTCGTTCGGCGATCTGCTGGTAGCGTTCGCCTTCCGGCGCGACCCGCAACAATCCCCCCGCTGCGACCACCTCGCCATATTCGGGGATCAGGTCGGCATAATAGCGCCCGCCCCACACCCCCATGCCGATCTCGGTCAGCCGCGGATCGTGTCGCGCGCCGTGCCAGTCGAGTTCCAGATGCTCGGCGATCACCGCCAGCGTCTGCAGCGCACGCCCGGTGTTGGAAGCCCACAGCGTCAGTTTCGGCTTCGTGCCCAGATGGCCGCGCAACGCGCGCCCCATCTCATCCGCCTGTGCGAACCCGGCACGCGTCAGCGGCGTGTGCGGGTGATCGCCCTGCAAACGGCGTGCTGCGTTGAACACCGTCTCGCCATGCCGGGCGATGAAGTCGCGGCCCAATCTTGGCATTCGCACCCCGCCTTCCCGTCGCCGCGCATGCTGCGGCCGCGTAGCCCTCCGCGAATCTAGGGCGCGCTGTGGCTTAAAAGCAACGGTTTTCCGCGTTTATCCGGGGTTCATGCAACGCAGCATGATTTCGCGCATTGAGCCGGTTCCCGCCCAAGCGGGGGTGTATTTGTACAGGAGTTTTTATGCGTAAACTGGTTCTGGCCGCTCTGGCCGCGAGCGCGATGACGACCCCTGCGTTCGCGCAGGACACGACCTTCACCGGTCCCCGCGTCGAAGCGCTGGTCGGCTATGACTCGGCGAGCGACGGCACCGACGGCGATGCCGGCTCGAGCGACGGCGTCACCTATGGCGGCGCGATCGGCTACGACGTTCAGATCGGTGGCGCGGTGATCGGTGCCGAGGCCGAACTGACCGGTTCGAGCGTCGACACGCGCGCCGACAACCTGCTGGTCGCGGGCGACCGTCTGGTGGTCGACATGGGCCGTGACATCTACCTCGGCGCGCGCGCCGGTGTCGCGATCACGCCGTCGACCCTGCTCTACGTGAAGGGCGGCTACACCAACGCTCAGGTCGACACGACCTATGAGACGCCGACCAGCCGGACCGAGATCAGCGAGGACATGGAAGGCTTCCGTGTCGGCGCGGGCGCCGAGTTCAAGCTGGCGAGCAACATGTATCTGAAGGGCGAGTACCGCTACTCGAACTACGGCAAAATCGATGGCTACGACATCGATGTTGACCGTCATCAGGTCGTCGCCGGCGTCGGCATCCGTTTCTAAGGCGAACGCCTGCGACTCGGATCGACTCGGCATCGTCCACAGATGATGCCCAAAATGATGCGATACGAAGGGCCGGAGCGCTTGCTCCGGCCCTTTTTCGCGTTAAGGATATCTCGAACTTCCGACGGCAATTCATGCGTCGTCTGGTATTGGGCATTCGCCCGGGGGTTTGAATACACATGAAAGCGACGATCGAACGCGCAACGTTGTTGAGGGGCCTGAGCCACGTTCAGTCCGTGGTGGAGCGCCGCAACACGATTCCGATCCTGTCCAACGTGCTGATCGAGGCTTCGGCCGAGGGTTCGCTGCGGCTGATGGCGACCGATCTGGATCTTCAGATCGACGAGACCGTGCCCGCCGCGGTCGATCAGGCCGGCGCCACCACCGTGTCGGCGCACACGCTGTTCGACATCGCGCGAAAGCTGCCCGAGGGTTCGCAGGTCGAGCTGACCGCGGCCGAGGGCAAGATCAAGATCAACGCCGGCCGCGCCAAGTTCGAACTCGGCACGCTGCCGCGCGACGATTTCCCGGTGATCGCCGAGGGTGAGCTGCCCACGGTGTTCGAGCTGTCGGCCGAGATTCTCAAGCAGATCATCGACAAGACCCGATTCGCGATCTCGACCGAAGAGACCCGCTATTACCTCAACGGCATTTTCCTGCACGTCGCCGACGACACGCTGAAGGCCGCGGCGACCGACGGCCACCGTCTCGCCCGCGTCACCGTGGCGCGTCCGGACGGCGCCGAATCGATGCCGGACGTGATCGTGCCGCGCAAATGCGTGGCCGAGCTGCGCAAGCTGCTCGACGAGGTCGACGGCTCGGTCGGCGTGTCGCTGTCGGGTTCGAAGATCCGCTTCGACCTGGGCGCGGCGATCCTCACCTCGAAGCTGATCGACGGCACTTTCCCCGACTACAGCCGCGTGATTCCCACCGGCAACGACAAGATCCTGAAGATCGATCCCAAGAGCTTCATGGAGGGCGTCGACCGCGTCTCGACCATCGCGACCGAAAAGACCCGCGCGGTGAAGATGGCGCTCGACCGCGACCGGATCACCCTGTCGGTCACCAGCCCGGACAACGGCACCGCGGCCGAGGACGTTCCGGGCGAATATGCCGCCCAGCCGTTCGAGATCGGCTTCAACTCGCGCTACCTCATGGACATTCTGGGGCAGGTCGAGGGCGATCTGGTCGAGGTGCATCTGGCCGACGCCGCCGCGCCGACGCTGATCCGCGAAAACGACAAGTCGCCCGCGCTGTACGTCCTGATGCCGATGCGAGTCTGACCGGGCCCTTGTACGCCGCGCGATAATGGCTTATTAACACGCTTGTCAGTAAGGATAAGCGACTATGGCCACGCAAGCGCAGATGCAGCCGTCCACCAAGCAGGCGTCCGTTTCGCAGGCGCCCCGGCCGTCCGTTGAGGCGATCGACTGGGGCAAGCCGCGCAAGCGCGAATGGGGCACCGCGCTGCGCGCGCTGATCAAGCTGCTCGGCAATGCCGACGATACCGTGCAGGTGTTCCGCATCATGCGCGCGCTCAACGGCGACACGGCGGCGAAGAATTACCGGAAGCTGCTCACGTCTTCGCAGGGCGGACGCCTCGCCTATCAGCGGCTCGAGCTGTCGCAGCGCTTCTCCGATCGCGCATGGATCGACACGCTGCCTGAAGGCAGCGTCGGCGCTGCCTATCGCGCGTTTCTCGACCGCACCGGCTATTCGGCGCAGGGGCTGGCGGACGTCAGCTATGCCGACGCGGAGGTTGAGCGCAACGTCGAGCATCCGCACGCCTGGTTCGGCCGCCGCGAACGCGACATCCACGACATCTGGCACATCCTGACCGGCTATCAGGCCGACGAACCGCTGGGCGAAGCCTGCCTCGTCGCCTTCTCCTACTCGCAGACCGGCGGACTGGGCTGGGCGTTCATCGGCGCCGGCGCGGCGCTCAAGAGCCTCAAGATCACCGGCAAGCGCACCTTCGCCAAGGCGGTGCTTGAAGGACGCCGTCACGGCAAACGCGCCAAATGGCTTTCGGGCGAGGATTACGAAGCGCTGATGTACGAGCCGCTCGACGCGGCCCGCAAGCGGCTCGGGATCGCGGAGCCGGCACTCTACCGTCAGGCGCAGGCAGAGCTTCAGGCGGCGGGGCTGATCGGCCTCTAAGCCACCCCGAACGGCACGACGCGGTTGAGCGCGATGTGCCCGATCCCCGACCGGCCGAGATAGGGCACGCCCATCTCGCGGCACCATCGGATCATCATCTGCTCGAGCGACTCGCCGAACGGCACATCGTTATCGACGACGTCGGTGACGGCGCCCAATCGCACGCCCGCAATGCCCTGAAGCTGCGTGGCGTGCGCCATCTGAAACAGCATCCGGTCGATCCGATACAGCGGCTCACCCACCTCTTCGATGTGCAGCACATGATCGGTTAGGTCGGGCAGCCAGGGCGTCCCGATCATCGCCGCCAGGATCGCGAGGTTGAACGCCGCCGCCGGTCGGCCGTCGAGCGTCGGCTCCAGCCCGCTACGATCGCCGTCGATCAGCCAGCCAAGCACCCAGCCCGCATCCACGCCCTTGTCGTCGCGCCCCATCGCGCTCGCCATCGACCCGTGCGCCTGCCGCCCGATCCGCCGGACGTAGAGCGCGCCGAGCATGAACCCCATATCGGAATAGCCGATATAGGTCTTGTTGCGCGCCGCCGGGCCAAGCTGCGGCATCGCCATCTCGAGGATGCGGTTCGATCCGTAACCGCCCCGCGCGAACCAGATCGCATCGAAGGCGGGATCATTGGCGAATTCCAGAAACGCCGCGGCGCGATATTCGTCCGGTCCGGCGAAATGGCCTTCGGTCACGAAGCATTGCGGATGGAAGACGATCTCGTGCCGCGGATAGGTGAGCGCCATGAACGCCTTCATCCGCACCGCCGATTCCTCGGTGACCGTTCTCGCCGGCGCGACGACGCCAATCCGCATGCCTTGCCCCTTGATCCGTTGGGCGGCGCCGGCCCGCTCCCCCACCCGGCCACCCAACGCCAGTATCCTATGGGTGGCCGGGTG
>DATIGZ010000026.1:0-7587 GCA_035481255.1 Sphingomonas sp.
GGTTCGGAGTCGTAGCAAGGCATGGACATGCTGCCGATCATGCTGCTCGCAGGGGGCGCCTTCATGGTGCTGCTGCTGCTCATCCTCGCCTTTGCCGGCCCTTCGGCACAGAAGGCGGGCACGCGCCGGCTGACCTCGTTACGCGACCGCCATGCCGGCGTCATCGGCAGCGGCGCGGTCGAAGCGCAGATGCGCAAGATCTCCACCGCGCGCGCCAGCAACATGGACAAGGCCGCGGCACGTTTCCTGCCCAACCCGGCCTTGCTCGGCAAACGGCTGGAGATGACCGGCAAGGGCTGGACCGTCGGCCAGTACGGACTGACGACGCTGGTGCTGACTCTGGTCGTCACCGCCGCGCTGGCGCTGCGGGGACTGCCGCTCCTGCTGGCGCTGCTGGTCGGGCTCGCGGTCGGCGTGGGCCTGCCGCACTTCCTTGTCGGGTTTTTCATCAACAAACGCATCGACAAGTTCACCACCAAATTCCCCGATGCGATCGAGTTGCTGGTGCGCGGCCTGCGTTCGGGCCTTCCCATCACCGAAACGATAGGCGTCGTCGGCGCCGAGGTCGAAGGACCGGTGGGCGAGGAATTCCGTTCGATCTCCGACAAGATGAAGATCGGCCGCACGCTCGACCAGGCGCTTCAGGAAACCGCCGACCGGCTCGGCACGCCTGAATTCCAGTTCTTCTGCATCACCATCGCGATCCAGCGCGAGACCGGCGGCAACCTCGCCGAGACGCTCGCCAACCTCGCCGAGGTGCTGCGCAAGCGCGCGCAGATGAAGCTCAAGATCCGCGCCATGTCGTCGGAATCCAAGGCGTCGGCCTATATCATCGGATCGCTGCCCTTCATCGTGTTCGGGCTGATCTGGTACATCAGCGGCGAATATATGCAGAAGTTCTTCGTCGATGAGCGGCTGATCATGGCCGGCGGCGGCGGGCTTATCTGGATGGCCATCGGCGCCTTCATCATGAAGCAAATGATCAGTTTCGAGATTTGATGCGATGATCACCAGCCCCAGCGGACCCACCCTTCTCGGCATCGACGTCATCTACGTCGCGACGGTGCTCGCGGGCGTGGCGGCGTTCTGCGTCCTCCTCGCCATCTATGCCGCGACCACCGTGCGCGATCCGATGGCAAAGCGGGTCAAGGCACTCAACGAGCGCCGCGAGCAGTTGAAGGCGGGCATCACCGCATCGACCAGCAAGCGCCGCGCCAAGCTGGTCCGCCAAAACGATACGACCGACCGCATCCGCTCGGTCCTGTCCTCGCTCAAGGTATTGCAGGACGAGCAGGTCAAGGTCGCGCAGATCAAGCTGCTTCAGGCCGGCATCCGTTCCAAGGACTATGCCTATGCCGTGATCTTCGGCCGCATGGTGCTGCCGATCGTGATCGGCGGGATCATGCTGTTCGTCGTCTACGGCACCGAATTGTTCGCCGACTGGACCCCGCTCAAATCCTACGGTCTGGTCGCGGGCAGCTTCATCCTCGCCTACAAGGGCCCGGACATCTACCTCAAGAACAAGATCCAGAAGCGCAGCGCCGCGATCCGCAAGGGCATTCCCGACGCGCTCGACCTGCTGGTGATCTGTGCCGAGGCGGGCCTGACCGTCGACGCCGCGTTCGGTCGCGTGGCCAAGGAGCTGGGCAAGGCCTATCCCGAGCTGGGCGAGGAATTCTCGCTCACCGCGATCGAGCTGGGCTTCCTCACCGACCGGCGTCAGGCATTCGAGAATATGGCGATGCGCATCGATGTCGATTCGGTGCGCGGCGTGGTCACGACCATGATCCAGACCGAGAAATACGGTACCCCGCTCGCCTCGGCGTTGCGCGTGCTGTCGGGCGAGTTCCGCAACGAGCGCATGATGCGCGCCGAGGAAAAGGCAGCGCGCCTGCCCGCGATCATGACCGTGCCGCTGATCCTGTTCATCCTGCCGGTGCTGTTCATCGTGATCCTTGGTCCCGCGGCGTGTTCGATCAACGACGCGCTGATGAGCGGCTGACGCGTCGGTTTGGCGCGCGGCGCGTTGCGCGCTAGGTTACCGGGTCAGCAAGGAAAGCGTTCGATGCCCTTCACCTCGCCCTTTGGATGGGTTCTGCTCGTCGCGGCGCTGGCGGCGGGATGGCTGCTCGGCGCGGCGACCAGTCCCGCCGGACGCAAGTGGCAGAAACGCTTCCGCGAGCGCGAGGTGATCATCGCCAAATATCGCCGCGAGATGGAAAAGGCGCTGGTCAAGGCGCGCGACCGCGTGCGCAAGCTCGAACAGGAACGCGACCCCGCCGGCGCCCCCCCGCCCGAGGACTAGGCCGTGAGCCCATAAACGACCGCTTTGGTCAAAAGGGCTGAACGTCCGGGATTGGGTGGGAAGCTGCCGCGCCACCCGCTGGTTCACCGGTCTCTTATGCGAGGAATCCAGATCGTGCAGGAGAGGCCAGTCGTCGCGGGGCTACCATCTGCCATCCGGGAGCGCTTGAAGCATCCGCCCAGCGGAAATTCTCGGGTGAGCCAGTGGCCCTCGTCACCAGCATCCTGCACGTATGACTCTATCTTCGTATCTTCTAGAAATGCCCAGAGCCGCTCGGCCGACTGACCAGAACAGATGTACTTATGACTGTCCTTCGTAACATCAACCTTGCTCGCCTCGACGGCGTCCGTAAGGCAGGCCTCGATCAGCGCCGGTGTGCGCTCCGGAAAAGGAACAGCTGGCGTCTCGGCAACAATCATTGAGGCGATTAGCAGTATCAATGCGTGCGTCCCTTCGAACGGTTACGCGCGCCGAGGCGCCAGGACCTCTCTTCGCCCGCCAGTCTGAAGTCCGCAATGGGGTCGCTTCGGGACAGTCCGATTTTATGAATCCGCGGCCCGGGCGCCGCACACCAGCACGGCGCGATAATTCTCGATCACCTCGGCCAGCGGGCGGCCCTGCCCGTCCACCACCAGCGCGCGATGGCGCAGGATCGTCGCGGGGGCCACGCCCTCGCCGTCCCACAGAATTCGCGTCGAAACCGTGCGGCGGCTCGGCCCCAGCGGCAGGATCACGCGGCCGAACGGCACCTCGCCGGTTTCCAGCGCCGCGTTCATCGCCGGGGTCAGGCGGCTGGCGACGTACCAGTTGACCGCTTCCGACAGGATATGCGCGCCGCCCATCAGGCTGACTCGGCGATAGCCGAGCCGCTCGCCCGCCGCATCGAGCCGACGACGCGCCGCGGTCTCACCCGCGACCAGCCGATCGCGCCGCACCAGCGCGTGCACGCACGGCGCAAGGCCAAGCGCCACGCAGCGCGCCTCGAGCACTTCGGTGGCGGTGCGGCCGGCAAGCAGTTCGGCGTTGAGGCGTTCGACGGGATTCATTTCACGGCGCGGTTTCAGGACGACCGCGCCACCCATCGCCGCCACGCTCGTCAGCTCCCCTTGAGCGCCGCCTGCGCCGCGGCCAGCCGCGCGATGGGCACGCGATAGGGCGAGGCGGAGACATAGTCGAGACCCGTCTGCTCGCAGAAGGCGATCGACGCGGGATCGCCGCCATGTTCGCCGCAGATGCCGAGCTTGATTCCCGGCCGCGCCGCCCGGCCGCGCTCGGCCGCGATCTCGATCAGTTCGCCGACGCCCTCGACATCGATCGAGACGAACGGATCGCGGGCATAGATGCCCTTCTCGACATAGGTGGTCAGGAACCGACCGGCATCGTCGCGGCTGACGCCCAAAGCCGTCTGCGTGAGGTCGTTGGTGCCGAAGCTGAAGAATTCGCCGACCTCGGCAATCTCGCCCGCGCGCAGCGCGGCGCGCGGCAGCTCGATCATCGTGCCGACCAGATACTCGATCGTGCGGCCCTTCTCGGCGAAGACCGCCTGCGCGGCCTTGTCGACCACCGCCTTCATCAGCTCCAGCTCGCGCCTGGTCGCGACCAGCGGGATCATCACCTCGGGCACCGGCGCGGCGCCGGACTTCTCCGCCACCTCGCACGCCGCCTCGAAGATCGCGCGCGCCTGCATCTCGTAGATTTCGGGATAGGTGACCCCAAGGCGGCAGCCGCGATGGCCCAGCATCGGGTTGAACTCGTGCAGCTCGGCGGCACGGCGGCGCAACGTCTCGACGTCGAGCCCCGCGGCGGCGGCGACCTCGGCGAACTCAGCCTCCTCATGCGGCAGGAATTCGTGCAGCGGCGGATCGAGCAGGCGGATGGTGACCGGCAGGCCCGCCATCACCTCGAAGATCTCGACAAAGTCGGCGCGCTGCTCGGGCAGCAGCTTGTCGAGCGCCGCGCGGCGGCCCTTCTCGCTGTCCGCGAGGATCATCTGGCGCACCGCGGTGATGCGCGCTGCGTCGAAGAACATATGTTCGGTGCGGCACAGGCCGACGCCCTCCGCGCCGAACTCGCGCGCGGTGCGGCAGTCGAGCGGGGTTTCGGCGTTGGTGCGCACCTTCAGGCGGCGGACCTTGTCGGCCCATTCCATCAGCGTGCCGAAATCGCCGGCGAGCTCAGGCTGGATCGTCGGGACTTCGCCCAGCATCACCTCACCGGTCGAACCGTCGATGGTGATGAGGTCGCCTTCCCTCACCTCGCGCGTGCCGACACGCATCACGCCCTCGGCGGCCTTGATCGACAGCGTGCCGGCGCCCGAGACGCAGGGTCGGCCCATGCCGCGCGCCACCACTGCGGCGTGGCTGGTCATGCCGCCGCGTGCGGTCAGGATGCCCCTGGCGGCGTGCATGCCGTGAATGTCCTCGGGGCTGGTCTCGACGCGGATCAGGATCACCGCGTCGCCGTTATTGGCGCGCTTCTCGGCGGTGTCGCTGTCGAACACCGCATAGCCCGACGCCGCGCCGGGGCTGGCGGGCAGCCCCTTGGTCAGCACGTCGCGCGGCGCATCGGGGTCGAGCGTCGGGTGGAGCAGCTGGTCGAGCGCAGCCGGATCGACGCGGGCGATCGCCTCCTCCTGCGTGATCAGCTCCTCGCTCGCCATGTCGACCGCGATCTTGAGCGCCGCCTTGGCAGTGCGCTTGCCCGAACGGGTCTGGAGCATCCACAGCTTGCCGCGCTCGACCGTGAACTCGATGTCCTGCATGTCGCGATAATGGCGCTCGAGCTGGTCGAACACGCGCGCCAGCTCGGCATAGGCCTCCGGCATCGCCTCTTCCATCGACTCGGGCTTAGCGCCCGCGGTCTCGCGCGCGGTCTTGGTCAGATATTGCGGCGTGCGGATGCCCGCGACCACGTCCTCACCCTGCGCGTTGATCAGGAACTCGCCATAATAGGCGTTCTCGCCGGTCGCGGGGTCGCGGGTGAAGGCAACGCCCGTCGCCGACGTGTCGCCCATATTGCCGAACACCATCGCCTGCACATTGACCGCGGTGCCCCAGTCGCCCGGAATGTCGTTCAGGCGACGATAGACCTTGGCGCGCTCCGACTGCCAGGAACCGAAGACGGCGCCGATCGCGCCCCATAGCTGGTCGTGCACGTCCTGCGGGAACGCCTTGCCGCCCCACAGCTCGACCACCAGCGCCTTGTACTCGGCGACCAGCGCCTGCCAGTCGCTCGCGGTCATCTCGGTATCGAGATTGTAGCCGCGATCCTCCTTGGCGATCTCCAGCGCTTCTTCGAACCGGCCATGGTCGAGCTCGAGCACCACGTCCGAATACATCTGGATGAAGCGGCGATAGCTGTCCCACGCGAAGCGCGCGTCGCCGCTGATCGCGGCCAGCCCTTCGACGGTTTCGTCGTTGAGGCCGAGATTGAGGACGGTGTCCATCATGCCCGGCATCGACGCACGCGCGCCCGAACGGACCGAAACCAGCAG
The DNA here is from genome assembly GCA_035481255.1 of Sphingomonas sp. Lineage (GTDB taxonomy): Bacteria > Pseudomonadota > Alphaproteobacteria > Sphingomonadales > Sphingomonadaceae > Sphingomonas. The sequence goes on from DATIGZ010000026.1 coordinate 5,799, forward strand.
CGGATCGGCGGCGACGCCGAATTTCTTGCCGGTGATGCCCTCGATATGCGCGACGCCGTTGGCGACTTCGGCCTTGAGGCTGTCGGGGAACGTCCCGCCATTCTCGTAATAGAGCGCGCAGACCGGGGTCGAGATGGTGAAGCCGGGGGGCACGGGCAGGCCGATCGAGGCCATGCCGTCGAGATTGGCACCCTTGCCGCCGAGCAGATTCTTGTCGCCCGCGCCGCCGTCCGAGACGTTGCCGCCGAAGCGATACACATAACGAGTCATTCAAACCCCTTCCGTGGCGCCCTCCCCGGCGCGTTGGCCGCGCGTACCGCAGGTGCGAAGAAGGCGAAAGGGCTGTCCACCGGTGTCAGCGAACAGATTTGCTTAGGTATGACAAAAGCGGACAGGACGGCGTGGGCGGGCGCCGTCCCGGAAAGTCCCGAAAGTCACGCTCCCACGCGTGCGCGAGGCGCGCCTTACCCCTCGATCTTGCCGAAATCGGCGACGCGGTGGACTGCGTCGCGCATCCGGGCGAGCAGCGCGAGGCGGGCTTCACGCTTCGCCGCGTCCGAGTCGTTCACGGTCACCTTGTCAAAGAACGCGTCGATCGGCGCGCGCAGCGTTGCCAATGCCGCCATCGCACCCTCGAACTCCTCCGCCTCGACCGCCACCGCAGCCTTGGGCTCGGCAGCGTCGAGGGCGGCGATGAGGGCAGCTTCCTCATTTTCAGGCGTGTAGGAAAGTGATTTTTGTGGCGCAGCGTTCGCCGCATTTCCATCGTCACCCCGGACTTGTTCCGGGGTCCAGCCCTCCTCCCGCGATGCCGTCGCCTGCGGCGCGGTGGATCCCGGCACAAGGCCGGGATGACGGGTGGAGTCGGCGGCGGCGTAGCCTTCCTTCTTGAGGATGTTCGCCGCGCGCTTGTACCCGGCGAGCAGGTTGGCGCCGTCATCGGTCGCCATGAACGCCTGCAACGCATGCACGCGCGCGAGCAGCCGGACGAGATCGTCCTCGCCGCCCAGCGCGAACACCGCGTCGATCAGGTCGTGACGGACACCGGCTTCGCGCTGCTGGACCTTGAGACGGTCGATGAGGAACGACCCCAACATTCTGGGAGCATCCTCAATTCCAATGTCTATCGCTCTCGCAAACTCAAAAAACTCTCGGAGTACATCCTGAGACGGGCCGTGCTCATCATCTTGGTCAGGACGATCCGGGTATCTATACTGTGCCAGGTGCTCAGCCATGTCCCGACCAAAGTCGGCCAAGTTCGCCCGCAATATTGAGGTATAGGTACTTTCAGCCGTCTCAGAAAACGCCCTCTTCCAGCTCAATCGAAGCTGATTGCTCGTAACAATGGACAGCACCGCCAACATTGCGCGCCTCAGCGCGAACGGGTCTTTGGAACCGGTCGGCAGCTCATTCACGACGAAAAACGCCGCTAGCGTATCCAACTTATCCGCCAGCGACACCGCTACCGTCACCGGCGCGGTGGGGACGTCGTCGCCCTGCCCGACCGGCTTGTAATGGTCGCGGATCGCCTCGGCGACCGCCGCATCCTCGCCCTGCGCGGCGGCGTAGTAGCCGCCCATCAGGCCCTGAAGCTCGGGGAACTCGCCGACCATGCCGGTGACGAGGTCGGCCTTGGCCAACCGCGCGGCGCGTTCGGCCTGATCGGCGAGCTTCTTTAGCCCCTCCCCTTCAGGGGATGCGTTGGGGGTGAGGGATACTTGGCTCTGCGGGGTCGCTTGGGACGACTGCCCCACCCCAACCCCTCCCCTGAAGGGGAGGGGCTTGTCGG
>DATIGZ010000027.1:0-1928 GCA_035481255.1 Sphingomonas sp.
AGGCCGAGCCAGTTGGCATAGGCCGCGACCTTGTCATCCGCGTCGACCGCCGCGATCGAATCCTCGAGATCGACGATGGTGGTCAGCGCCGATTCGAGGATCACGTCGGCGATGCCCGCGGGGTCGGTACGGCCGATCACATGGTCACGATCGATGACCACTTCCAGATGCAGGCCGTTATGCCTGAACAACAGCGAATCGCCGTTCGTACCGACGAGCTGCCCCGGATCCGCGAGCGGCAGATCGCCGCCGGCGAAGTCCGCCCATTTGAGGCCTGTGAGCGGTACCGTCTCATCAAGGAACGCCTTGGCCGCCGCGATCACCTGTGCGCCGCGCTGCGCATCATAACCGCCGGGCTGCGCAGAACCGGGAAGCGAGTCGGTGCCGTAAAAGGCGTCGTAGAGGCTGCCCCAGCGCGCGTTCGCGGCGTTGAGGACGAAGCGGGCGTTGAGCGCGGGCACCACCAGCTGCGGCCCGGCCATCGCCGCGATCTCCGCATCGACATTCGCGGTGGTGACGGCGAAATCGCCCGGCGCATCGACCAGATAGCCGATGCCGCGCAGAAACGCCTCCTGCGCCGCCGGATCGGCGGCACGCACCGGGTCCTCCGCGCACCATGCGTCGATCTGCGCCTGAAGCGAATCGCGCTTATCGAGCAGCGCGCGGTTTTCCGGCGCGAACCGCGCGAAGATCGCCGCCGCGCCATCCCAGAACGTCTCCGCCGCGATTCCCGGCGCGGGCAGCACGCGCTCCTCGATGAAGCGGGCGAGCGGCTCCGCCACCGAAAGCCCGGCGCGCGTCACGTAAGCGGTCATGCGAATTCCTCCTGGGTAATCTGGTTCGGTCCCGGGGAGGGAGCGCCTGATTAGGCGAGCGACCGGGCCGCGATCAACCCCCGGTGCCGATCTTCGCGGCCACGCACTCCACCCGCTCGAGCATATTGCGCAATTGCCCCTGCTCGTCGTCGGTCAGGCTTTCGAAGATGCGGCGTTCCAGTTCAAGCGCCTTGGGCGCGACCTGACGATAGAGCGCCCAGCCGTCGATGCTGAGTTCGAGCAGATGCGAGCGCTGATCGTCGGGATTTGGGGTGCGGGTGACAAGGCCGCGCTCGTAAAGCGAGATCGCCGCGCGGCTCACCGTCACCTTGTCCATCTGGGTGTGGCCGCACAGCGACTGCTGGCTCATCGCCCCGAATTCGGCGAGCACCGTGACCAGCCGCCACTCGGGAATACGCAGGCCGAACAGGGCCTGATAGGCCCCCGCGATGGCCCCCGACACACGGTTGGACGCCACCGAAAGGCGGTAGGGCAGGAACGCGTCGAGCTTGAGTGTTGCCGTCATAGGACAGTGATTGCCCTGATCCTGCGCCGGGCGCAATGAGAGCATTGCTTCATTGCGCCCAAAGCGGGACTTGAGACAGAATATGTCAGATCAGTCTTCGGCGACCTTCACCGGCTCCAGCCGCGGTGAAAGCAGGTGAACCACCAGCAGCGCGACGAAATAGGCGCTGCCCGCCACCCAGAAGAGCGGCCAGTAGACGCCGAGGCGATCCAGGATCTCACCGGCATAGAAGGCCATCAGGATGCCGCCGACCGCGCCGACCGTGCCGCCGATACCCACCACCGACCCGACCGCGCCGCGCGGGAACAGATCGGAGGGGAGCGCGTAGAGGTTGGCCGAGAAGGCCTGATGCCCCGCGGTCGCAACGCCGATCACCAGCACCGCCAGCCACACGCTGTCGATCGATTCGGCGAACACCACCGGCAGGACCAGACAGGCGCAGACGAACATCGTCACCTTGCGCGCGAAGTTCGCCGACTTGCCCGCCTTCATCAGCTTCGACGACATCCAGCCGCCGAACACGCTGCCGACGTCGGAGATCAGATAGATCGCCGCGAGCGGGATGCCGAAGGTCAGCAGGTTGAGAT
>DATIGZ010000028.1:0-2753 GCA_035481255.1 Sphingomonas sp.
TCCATCGACTCCGCGCGGTACTGGGCCGCCATCAGGTTCTGGATCTGGAACTGCTGCTTGGCGGTGAGCGCAAGCAGCTGATTGGTCGTCTGCTGGGCTGCAAGCGCGCCTTGCGCGCCCTGGCTGCGCGCGGCGAGCGCCTCGAGCGTGCGTGCGTCCGCCGCGACATTCTCGACGACCTTCGCCTGCACGCCCATCGTGTGCCGGAAGGACGACATCGCATTGTCGAGGCGGCCGCGCGCCGCGATGACCTGCTGGTTGGTGCGGAGCGCGCTGCTCAGGTCATTGGGGAAGAGCTGCCGGAATTGCTGATCCAGGCCATCGACCCGGAAGCTGACGCCCTGCGCCTGCCCCATCAGCACGTCGATCTGCTGGATCGTCTGGCGCAGGGCATCGAGCTCGGGAAAGTCGACTTGCGCGAGATTCTTCGCCTGGTTGAGGATCATCGCGGCTTCGTTCTGCAGCGACTGGATCTGGTTGTTGATCTGCTGGAGCATGCGCGCCGCCGTCAGCAGGTTCTGGCTGTAGTTGCTCGGGTCGAACACCGTGATCTGGGCGTGCGCCGGCTGGGACGGGATCGACAGGCTCATCGCCAGCGAGGCCGTAGCCCCGGCGCCGAGCAGGCTGGCGATCAGATATTTGCGGGAGAGGATACGCATCGTGGGGTCACTCCTGTGCTTGAGGATCGGGGAATTGGCCGAGGAGCCCGGCGGCCCAGTCGAGCCCGGCATCGTCGAGGAACTTCGCCGCGAAATCGCCGCCGCCATGCTCGGCGAGCAGCGCGTCGACCCGGGCCTGGGTCGCGGGATCGGAGGAACCGCACAGCGCGAGGGCGATCGGCCCGAGTCCCAGCTCGAAGAGCCGGTTGCCGCGGGCGGACTGGAGATAATAATGGCGCTTGGGCGTGGCCCGGCTGAGAAGCTCGATCTGCGCGCCGTTGAGGCCGAAGCGCTCATAGGCCGCGCGGCCCTGCGGTTCGCTTGCCGCGGCATTGGGCAGCAGGATGCGCTGCGGGCAGCTTTCGATGATGGCCGGCGCGATCCCGCTGTCGGCGATGTCAGCGAGGCTCTGGCTCGCGAAGATCACCGCGACATTCTTCTTGCGTAGCGTCTTGAGCCATTCGCGGATGCGCGCGGCGAACAGCGGGTGATCGAGGAACTTCCAGGCCTCGTCGAGGATCAGCAGCGACGGATTGCCGGTGAATCGCTCCTCGAGGCGATGAAACAGGTAGGTCAGCACCGGCGCCACGACGCTGCCCGCTCCCATCAGCGCCTCGGTCTCGAAGCACTGGACCTCGGCGATGCGCAGATCGTCCTCGGCGGCGTCGAGCAGCCGGCCGAACGGACCTTCCAGCGTATAGGGCGCCAGCGCGGTGCGGAGCGCGGTCGATTGCAGCAGCAGCCCGAGCCCGGTCAGGGTGCGCTGTTCGACCGGCGCCGTGGCGAGACTGCCGAGCGCCGACCAGACCGCGTCCTTCACCTGCGGGTCGACGACCACATGCTCGTGCGCAAGCAGCGCGGCGATCCATTCGGCGGCCCAGGCACGTTCCTCGTCGCGATCGATCGCCGCGAGCGGCTGGAACGCGATCGTCCCGCCCGCTTCTCCGCCAAGACCAAGGCCATGATGGGCACCGCCCATCGCAAGGGTCGCGACACGGGCCGATCGGCCCAGATCGAAGATATAGACCTGGCTCGCGGCATAGCGGCGAAACTGAAGCGCGATCAACGCCAGCAGCACCGACTTGCCAGCACCGGTCGGACCCACGATCATCATGTGGCCGACATCGCCGACATGGGTCGAGAGCCGGAACGGCGTCGAGCCGCTGGTCTCGGCATGGAGCAAGGGCGGTCCGCCAAGATGGCGGTTGCATGCCGGTCCCGCCCACACGCTCGACAGCGGCATCAGGTGCGCGAGGTTGAGTGTATGGACGAGCGGCTGCCGGACATTGGCATAGACCTGCCCGGGCAGGCTGGAGAGCCAGGCCTCGACCGCGTTGACGCGCTCGCGGATACAGGTGAAGCCGAGGCCGTTGACGACCCGCTCGACCTGCCGGACCTTGTCCTCGACCTGCGCGCGATCCTCGTCCTCGACGGTGATCGTCGTGGTGAGATGGCCGAACGCCACATGGTCCTGCCCGAGCGCCTGCAGCGCAAGATCGGCATCGGCCATCTTGTTGTCGGCGTCGCTGTCGAGCAGCTGGACCGGCTGGTTATAGATGACCTCGCGCAGCAGCGCGGTGACCGACTTCCTCTTGTTGAACCATTGGCGGCGCAGCCGGGCGAGCGCCCTGGTCGCGTCGGTTTTGTCGAGCGCGATGAACCGCGTGACCCAGCGATAGGCGAAGCCCTGATGATTGAGCGCGTCGAGGATGCCGGGGCGGCTCAAGTTCGGGAAGCCGAGAATGGTGAGCGTACGCAAGTGGCGCAGCCCCAGCATCGGCTCGAGTCCGCCGGTGAGCTCGGTGTCGACGAGCAGGCCGTCAAGATACATCGGCGTCTCGGGCACGCCGACCGGATGCCGGCGTGTGGAAATCGTCCCATGCAGGAAGGTCAGCGTCTCGCGGTCGTCGAGCCCGGCAATCTCCGGCATGAAGCTGGAGAACAGGTCGAGCGCGCGGTCGGTCTCGGCGACGAACGCGGCGAGGGCCTGGCGCCAGTCGCGCCCCTGCCCTTCCCCGCTGCGTTCGACCAGCACCCGGCCCGCAGCATCCACCTGATCCGGGGGCGGCAGGAAGGTCAGCGTCAGATAATAAT
>DATIGZ010000029.1:0-1890 GCA_035481255.1 Sphingomonas sp.
CGTGGGAAAAACCCCCACAATGCTGCAACAGGACATCAAGCTGCAGCTCAGCCAGTATATCACCGATCCGATCGTCAGCGTGATCGTCACCAGCTTCAACAGCACCTTCTCGCAGCAGGTGCGGATCGTCGGCGCGACCGAGAAGCCCGCGTCGCTGCCCTATCGCGCGAACATGACGCTGCTCGACGCGATGATCGCGGTGGGCGGGTTGTCGGAATTCGCGGCGGGCAACCGTGCGCGGCTGATCCGCTTCGACAAGACGACTGGCCAGCAGCGCGAATACCGCCTGCGTCTGTCGGCTCTGCTCAAGAACGGGGACACGAGCGCGAACGTCCGGCTGGAGCCGGGCGACGTGATCATCATCCCCGAAAGCATGTTCTGAGGGTCGCGCGCTGATGGGAGGCCTTTGGGAAGAAATCCGCACGCTGCTGCACGGGATCTGGCAACGCCGCTGGATTGCGCTGGCGATCGCATGGGCGCTGTGCCTGGCTGGCTGGCTGGTCGTGTCGCAGATCCCCAACCAGTATGAGAGCCGCGCGCGCATTCTGGTGCAGTTGCGCCAGATCCTGCCGGGGCAGGGCGCCGCGAGCCAGCAGGAGCAGCAGAAGGACATCGACCGGATTCGCCAGACGCTGACCAGCGCGGTGAATCTGGAAAAGGTCGTGCGCGGCACCGAGCTGGCCAACACCGTCGCCACCGACAAGGATGTCGCGGCGCGCGTTGCCGGGCTGCAGCAGAAGATCAAGGTCGTCGCGCAGCAGGACAATCTGTTCGAGATCACCGCGACCGCGTCCAACGGCAAGCTGGCGCGTGCGATCGTGCAGAAGCTGATCGACATCTTCGTCGAGGACAATCTGACGCAGGGCCGGGCCGAGGCGAGCCAGTCGCTCACCTTCCTCGACCAGCAGCTCGCCGAGCGTCAGAAGGCGCTTCAGGTGGCCGAGGCCAAGCAGGCCGAGTTTCAGGCGCGCTATCTGGGGTCGCTGCCGGGCACCGGTTCGCTCACCGAGCGACTGGCGACGGCACGCGCGCAATTGGCGCAGGTCAATTCGGAGCTCGCCGCGGCGCAGAGCGGGCTCGCGGCGGTCAACGGCCAGATGGCCGGGACGACCGCTACTTCTCCTGGCTCCGGCGGCGCTGTCGCCGGGCCGGCGCGCGCGCGTGTTTCGGCTATTCAAGGACAGCTGGCCGAAGCCCGCGCGCGCGGTTGGACCGACAATCACCCCGATGTGGCGGCGCTGAAGAGCCAGCTGTCGCAGGCGCAGGTCGCGGCGCGCGGCGAAAAGCCGGTCGCGGCGGCGGGCGGCGCGGGGGCGAACCCGCTCTATCTTGGCCTCAAGACCATGCAGGCCGAGCGTTCCGCGCAGGTCGCGGCGCTCGCCAACCGCAAGGCGCAGATCGAGGCCGATATCAATGCCTTCGACCAGAAGATCGCCAGTGATCCGGCCGCGGCGCAGGAACAGGCCGAGATCGACCGCAACTATCAGGTCCTCAAGACCGAATATGACAAGCTGCTCACCGACCGTGAGCAGGTGAAGCTGCGCAGTCAGGCGGCGAGCCAGGCCGATGCGGTGAAGTTCGACGTGGTCGATCCGCCGGTCACGCCGACCGCGCCGAGCGCGCCCAACCGGATGCTGCTGCTGACCGGCGTGCTGATCGTCGGCCTTGGCGGCGGTGTGGCGGCGGCGTTCGGCCTGAGCCAGCTCGCCGGCACTTTCTCCACCTCAAAGCGGCTGGAAAAGGCGTCGGGCATGTCAGTCATCGGATCGGTGGGCGAGGTCGTGACGGCGGCGCAGACCGCGTTGCGCAAGAAACGATTGCAGATGTTCGCCGCGGCGACCGGCGGGCTGGTGTTCGCATGGGTCGCGTTGCTTGGGCTGGAGATGTTCC
>DATIGZ010000030.1:0-1813 GCA_035481255.1 Sphingomonas sp.
TGCCGGTCGAGATTCTGGCCGACGATCCGGCCGCCGAGCGCGAGATTAGGGCCCTCGCCGCAGGGCGCGGTGTCGGCATCGAACCGCTGAAAATCGACGGGGCGGCCGCGTTCCGCATCGCTTGAATGACGCCACGTCAACCGGACGTTTACTGATTTGCCCTTATTCATCATACAGATGTAACCGCGCCGCGGGAGGGTGAATTGGCGTCGCAGGATCCGAACAGGCTGGTCGACTGGGCTGCGTTCTCGCAGGCCCGCGCCGAGCTGGGCGCCAATTTCGTCCGTATCTTGGGTTACTTCCATGAGGACGGCGTCAAATCGGTCGCGCAGATCGAGGAAGCGATGCGTTCCAACAATGCCGCTGCGCTGGTGCTTCCCGCGCATACGCTGAAGGGCGAATCGCACCAGTTCGGCGCGGAGCCGCTGGCCGATTGCGCGGCGGCGATCGAGACGATCGCGCGGCAATGTGTCGAAAATCGCTACGAGCCGAGCGAGGCGTTGCCACATGTGGTGGAGCTGCGCCCGTTGTTCGAGGCGACGCTGGCGCTGCTGGAGCGCGAGGCGAACCCGCTGGTGGAGCGGCGTCCGGTCGCGGCCTTTGGCCGCCGTCCGGATATCTAGGGTCCCCTGCACTGACGGGACGGCATAGACGCCGTCCCGTACTTCGTTCCTTCCGCGTTACTCGGCCTCTTCGGGCTTCGAATTGAGCTGAATGTAATTCTGGATGCCCATGCGTTCGATCATCTCGAACTGGGTCTCCAGCGTATCGACATGCTCCTCCTCGCTGTCGAGGATCTGGCGGAACAGATCGCGGCTGACATAGTCCCGCACCTTCTCACTATGTTCGATTGCGTCCTTGAGCACCGCGACCGCCTCATATTCGAGGTCAAGATCGGCCTTGAGAACCTCTTCGACCGTCTCGCCGATGCGCAGTCGGCCGAGCAGCTGGAAATTGGGCAGGCCGTCGAGGAACAGGATTCGCTCCGACACCATGTCGGCGTGCTTCATCTCGTCGATCGATTCGTGACGCTCGAACTCAGCGAGCTTCTTGACGCCCCAGTGGTTGAGCATGCGGTAGTGCAGCCAATACTGGTTGATCGCGGTGAGCTCGTTCTTGAGCACCTCGTTGAGATAGTCGATGACCTTGGGATCGCCCTTCATGGCTGTCGTGCCTTCCGTTCAAAATTCGGGCACGACTATAGCGCCGAAAAGGCGCGTCAGACAGTCAAAAAATGGCGGATTTCTGCGGTTTCCGGGACTTGCGAACGCTACGCAGCCGCACGCTCCGCATCGATAATGGCTCGCGCAAACGGCACGCACTGACCGCACTTCGCCTGACGACCGAGCGCGCGATAGGCCTGACACGCGCTCATCGCCCCGTCTCGCGCGGCTTCCCGCACATCCTTTTCGCGAATTGCATTGCAGACGCAGACGACCATCGAAACCCTCACGCTGTTCGCAACAATTAGGGCGACTGCGAGTGATTCGCAATGGTTATTGCGACACATTCGCGAGAAAGGCGGGCGGTTGGCCGCAAAAGGCATTTGGCGGTTTGTTTCGGCAATGGCACCAATGCGGCATGCGTATCCTGCTGGCACTCGCCCTGATTCTTCCATCCGCGGCCGCCGCTGCGGACAAGCCCTTGATTTCGGCCGCAGATCTCAATCCGCCCGATGAACTGGTCCGGGCAATGGACGGGGCGTTCGCGATGCTGATGGCGCCGGGCGAGCCGGAACCGGACTGGCAGGGCAAGGGCGTCGACCTGTTCGAGCGGATGCGCACTGCGGCGGGCGGCATCGAGGGGACGATCG